>JAPUIV010000121.1 GCA_027296665.1 Acidobacteriota bacterium
TTTTCGCGACCGCGGGGGATGTCTGGGGGTGGGGGAAGATCGACATCGCCGCCGCGATCGACGATCTCCTGAACCTGATCACCGATCTCACCACCGACCCGGCAAGCGAGGCCTTCACCGCCACCGGTCCGGCCGACGCCACCACATTCAATGTCTACCGGGGATCGTTGTCCGCCCTGGATGGAAGTTTCTACGGAACCTGCTTCCTGTCGGGCCTGCCGACGCCCGATTTCCTCGACACCACTCCCGATCCCGCCCCGGGCCAGGGATTCTTCTACCTCATGACCGGGTTGGATGGAACGATCGAGGGAAATCTCGGCCTGACCGATACCGGCGCCCTCCGCCCCAACCTGAACCCCTGCCCCTGAACCTGCCGGCCCTTTCCCCAATGGAACCTGTTGATTCGTAATCAGCAGGTCCGGATCCGATGTGCCGAGGGTGCGAGTGCTGGTCGCCCGGAGCGGACGGGCCGGCGCTGGAGCAGGAAGCGAAGGGCGACCAACGCGAGCACCGATACGGTTCCGGGGTTAGGTCTTGTTCTTGCTCCAGCGGGGATTCTTGATCTGGTGCTTCTGGATCTTGTAGTTGATGACGCGGCTGCTGATCCCGAGCAGGGTGGCGGCCTCTTTCTGGACCCAGTTGGACATCTTCAGGGCTTGGACCAGGACCTCTTTTTCCAGTTCCTCGAGGTTGTACCCGCCGGCGGGGAGATGGACGATGGTGGCGGAGCCTCCGTTCCCGTTCGGGTTCCATAGAGTCAGGTCTTTTTCCGATAACTGGGTCCCCTCCGTCATCAGAATGGCGCGTTCGATGGCGTTCTCCAGCTCCCTCACGTTGCCGGGCCAGCCATGTTTTCCCAGCGTCTCCAGGGCCCCGGGGGTGAATCCGGTGAAGCCCTTCCCCATTTCTCCCGAATACTTATCGGCAAAGTATTTCGCCAGGGGAAGGATATCCTCCCGTCTTTCCCGCAGGGGCGGAATGTGGACGGTGACGACATTGAGGCGATAAAAGAGATCCTCGCGAAAGGCCCCGGACCGCACCGCCTTTTGCAAATCCAGGTTGGTGGCCGCGACCACGCGGCAATCGACCTTGTGGGTCGTGTTTCCGCCGAGCCGTTCGAAGGTATGCTCCTGCAGGATCCGGAGAACTTTCGCCTGGGTGGTTGGGCTCATCGATCCGACCTCGTCCAGGAGAATGGTTCCCTCGTGCGCCAGCTCGAATCGGCCGATCCGCTGGCGATCGGCGCCGGTGAAGGCGCCCTTCTCATGCCCGAACAGCTCCGATTCCAGAAGATTGTCGTGCAGGGAGGCGCAATTCATCTTCACGAAATTCTGTTTCCGGCGGGGGCTGCGGCGGTGGATCGCCTCGGCGATCAATTCTTTCCCGGTTCCGGTCTCCCCGGTGATGAGGACCGTGGAATTGCTGGGGGCGATCTTCTCTACGGTGCGAAAGATCTCTTTCATCGAGGGGCTGTCGCCGATGATGTTCTCGAACTGGTAATTCGAGTCGATCCGGTCGCTGAGATAATCGAGTTTCCTCAGCAGCCGCTGGTGATCCATGGCCCGTTCCACCTTGAGCTCCAGTTCATCGAGATTGAACGGCTTCTGGATGTAGTCGAAGGCGCCTCCCCGCATCGCCTCGACCGCTCCATCCACGGTTCCAAAGGCGGTGACGATGATGACGATGGTGTTCTCGTTCACCATCCGGGACCGCCGCAGAACCTCCATTCCGTCGAAACCCGGCATTCGGAGGTCGGTGATGACGAAGTCGAACGGCTTCTCCTGGAGAAGGTTGACCGCTTCGGTTCCGTCCTGGGCCTGATGTACCTGGAATCCCTTGGCGGTGAAGGCTTGCGCGATCCCCTCCCGGAGTGTCTGCTCGTCCTCGGCGATGAGAACCTGTTTCATGAATCCCCTCGTTTCCCACCGGAACGATCCTTGGTGCTCGAACGCGGTGTTGTTTTCAATGGTTCCCCGGTCAAAGGAAACAGAAAAATGAAGCTGGTGCCCCGCCCCGGTTCAGTTTCCAGATCCACGAGGCCCCTGTGGATCTCGACGATCTTCCTGGCGACGGCGAGGCCGAGCCCCGAACCTGACTTCTTTGTGGTAAAAAACGGGTAAAAGAGTTTTTCATGGATCTCTGCGGGAATTCCGGGACCGTCATCGTGAAAGGTAACCTTCAGGTAGCGGTCTCCCCGGCTGGAAGGGTTCGGCCGGTTCGGATCTGTTCCGTCGGTGTCGATCGAGGCGCTCACCAGGAGGTTTCCCTCTCGTCCCATTGCCTCGAGGGCATTCCGGAGAATGTTTTGAAACACCTGCCGGAGCATCGCGCGGTCCATGCGAAGGGGGGGAAGCGAAGGCTCGAAACCGAGAGAGATCCGCACCTCCGAGTCGGGAAATTCCGGACGTACGTCCTGGATCGACTCCTCGACCACCTCCAGCAACGATCCCATCTTGAAGGTCGGGACCAGGGGACGGACGTAGTCGAGACACTCCACCAGGGTGTGGTCCAATCTCCGGACCTCCCGCTGGATCTTTTCCAGGAGACGGATCGATTCCCCGTCATCGTTCAGGTTGCGGCACAGAAGGGTGGTCGTGACCTGGATCGCCGCCAGGGGATTCCGGATTTCATGGGCCATCCCGGCGGCCATCTGGCCCAGGGCCGCCAGGCGATCGCGCAGGCGGTCCCGCTCCTCGCGCTTCTCGATCTGGGTGAGATCCTTGAAGAAGAGGGCCGAACCGATGGGGACCCCTGTGTCGGATCTCAGGACGGTCGCGGTGAACCCTATGGTCTTTTTCCGCCCGCGGCTTGAACGGATTTCGGTCTCTACCCGGTTGGGCAGCGTATGCAGGCCGGGAGCCTCGTTGAGGACCTGGCGGAGGGTTGGATGGCGCCTCAGGACCACAGCGAGGGATCGCCCTTCCCCGCCGCTGGGGTCGATTTCGAGGATCTTCCCCGCGGGAGGGTTGGCGAAGAGGAGTTTACCCTGGGTGTCGGCGACCAGGATCCCGCAGGTCATGCTCAGGAAAAGATGTCTCCACGGGTAGTCGGTTAGGGTGCGGGCCGCCGCTGGCGTTTTTTCGAGAATTGGCATGGATAGCAGTCCCAATGGATAGCAGTCCCAAATGCACTCCCGGGTGCATAGATTCCATCGGGCAATATAAGAACTTTCCGGTGTGAGTCAAGCGCAGCGGGAATATCGGATCCATTCGCGGCTACCGGAAAAACCTTCCCGGGAAAAGGCCGATTTCCACGATTCTATGGACCCGTTTGAGAAGGGTACGGACCGGCCCCGAGGGAAGTCGGGGAGGGCGGCCTGTCAAAAAACCGACGCTTCGTAGCGGGAGGGAAAGGATCGAGTAGGAAATCCGGTAAAACCAATAAGCGGGGTCCCACCGCATCGATTTGAACCGTACGGAGCCGGCGGTCCGGGTCGGTTCTTCCCGGAGGATGCCTTCGACTTCACCCAGGATCCGTTCGGCGGGCACATGATCGATGAGGGCGCCGTTGTCCCCCTTGAAGAGGTACAGGGTTACACCATCCCGATTCTGCTTCCAGATCAACCGATGGATGATGATGAGGTCTTCCTTTTGGAATACTGCTATCCGGCCGACCCGGATCTTGCCGGCGGGGATCGGGCGGATCCGGACGGCGGTTCCTTCCCTCAAGGTGGGCACCATGCTATCGCCGCGAACGTGAAGGATCCCTGGAGTTCCGGATCGCAGCGCCTGTGTGAGGATATCGGTCAGGTCCCGGCCGGGCCTCGTTCGGATCCGCGGTTCGGTTGACTGAATCTTCACGGGGGTTCCTGGATTCGGAAAAGGGCGTCCTGCTCCACCCCTTGTCCGGTCCGGTTGTCCACCACGTTGATCCTGAGGCGGTAATCGGCCGCCGGCCAGTCCTCCAGGGAAAAGGTATACCCCTGCACCTCCTCCTGCATGTGATACAGGAACATCGGTTTTCCCAGAGGCTCGAAGGCGAGAGATTCGAGACCGGTTGGACGGTGGAAGAAACGGTAGGTGACGTTCACGTCCACCTTGCCTGCGGGGCCGCTCCGGCTGGCGTTGTAAATCTGGTAATAAAAGGAAAACTCCTCGCCGTTGCGGAACAGGGCGTCGGCGCGGGGCACCACCTTGAGGTTGCCCAGCACGAAGGGGATTTTCCGTTCCGGGGTAGACCCCTCCGAAACCCGTTCCAGTTTCCGGGCCAGGGTGATGGTACTGATGAAAAAATCATTGGAGAAAAAATCGGGCACCTCGAGAGTTTCCCGGAAGGTGAGAAGGTTCCCGCTGGTCCAGTCCTGGATGGCGAAGTAGGTATTGTAACTTCCGGGGGGAACGGTGAATCCCGCCTGGTACAGGTAGAAATCGTTGGCGGTGAGGGATCGATTCTCCTCGCTCGCGGCGAAACCCCGTTCACCCGATAAATTGTAAAACCGCCCGTCTGCCGCGACCAGTTTGCCGGAGATATGCACCCTTGGAGGCTCGGAGTCTGCGGCTCCTCCTGTTCCGGGGAGCGCCGAGCCGTGCATTCCCACCGTGAGGGCAACGAAGGTATTGCTGTCCTCGGCCAGATAGTAGTCGGGATGAACCAGAAATAGATCCGGGTTCAGGGAAGACAAAGACTGGACCTGTTCGTAGTGGGTCATGGACGGGGCCGGGGACTTCATCAGGCCCTGCAGGTCGGCCAACCGGGATAGATTGCTGTCTATCAGTGCGCCGGGAGCTTCGTTCAGGGCGAGGCGGAACTCCCCGCTTGGGTCCTCGATGAACATAATGTTTGCGTTCCGCTTCATGTAAACCGAGTGGGTCGTCTGGTAGGTCCAGAGAATGTGTCTCCGGCTTCCGGGTAAGAGATGGTCCTCCTGGATTTCGTCCGGAGGCCCGAGCATGATGTAGGTCTTGCCCCGGTCGGTTCGCCACCCCGGTTTGGAGGTCTCATCGCGGAACAGAAAGTTCGCCGATTCGACCCGTTTCCAGAACAGATCCCGGAATTCGTTTTCCGGGGTGCGGGGATCCGGATCCCGGATCTTCCAGAATTTCAGGACGAATTCCCGGCGTTCCTGGTCGGTCTCCAACAATTTGAAAAAATCGACTTCCCCCTTGGAGATCAGGTAACGGGTGGGCCCATTCCACCATTTCCTGAGATCGATCTCCTTCTCTTTTGCTATTCCGAAGGAGACGGAGTAAAGACCCAGGAAGGCCATCATGACCAGGGAAACCAGGAAACTCGGTTGGGATTGGAATCGCAACGGATCCTCTTTAATTCCTATTCTACCGGCCCCGCCTCGGTTCCGTCAAACCGGTCAATCCATTTTCTGGTGGATCATTCCCAGGCCCGGGCCTCGAGCGTGCGCGCCGCGGTCAACAGGTCAACCGCGCGGGCCCCGCTCCGGAGCAATTGTCCGGAACATGCGGCGGCGGTCGCTCCCGTCGTGAGAACGTCGTCGACCAGGAGGAGCGTTCGGCCTCGCACCGACCCGCAGCGCCGGACGCGGAAGGCGTTCCTGACGTTCCTTCTCCGTTCGGATTTCGGCAAAGAGGCTTGGGTCGAGGTTGGGCGGATGCGGACCAGGATCCGGCGCAGAAGGGGAAGTCCGGTAGCCCGGGCCACCGATCGGGCCAGGATTTCGGAGGGATTGAATCCTCGTTGCCATCGCTTGTACCAGTGCAAGGGGACGGGAATCACGCCGTCCCACTCTCTCGCCGGCATCTGGAGCCGCAAACAAGAGACCATGAAGGTTCCCAGGATCGGCCCTATCTCGGTCCGCCCCGTGTACTTGAACTGTTTCAGGATCTCCCGCAGAGAATCGTCATAGCTCCCCAGGGAACGGGCCGACCGGAAGGGGGGAGGGTTCTTACCACAGGGGATACAGGTGTGGGGAGGTGGGTTCGCGGGAAACGATCCCAGCGGATGGCCGCACCGGTCGCAAAGGGGAGCGAGAAGGGGGCGGATCCCCGACCAGCAGCCGCAACAGATGCCGGCGGGAGCGTTCCAGGGAAGATCCCCCGCGCAGACCGGGCATTCCCGCGGCAGTAAAAGGGCAAGGCCCGACGAGAGAAGATTCAGGAACCGCGGCATGGCCCCGTCTCCGATCCTCTCCCCGAGCCGGTTTCCGAGGATAACCTGCAGGGGAAACCGATGTCAATGATCGACGGCTCTCTGAACCGGTGCGCACCGTTTAAATGAGAAGAGACTTTCCGGTCATGGCGGCGGGGGGATCGATCTCCAGGATCTCGAGAAGAGTCGGGATCAGATCACCCAGGGCTCCCCCGGATCGCAGCCTCCTCCGCCGGGTTGCCTCGCCGGCCAGGATCACCGGAACCGGATTGGTGGTGTGGGCGGTGTGGGGATGGTCGGTCCCGGGATCGAACATCTGTTCGGCATTCCCGTGATCGGCGGTGATGCAGGCGGTCCCCTTTCGTGCCAGGACCTGCCGGACAATCCGGTCCACGCAACCGTCCAGGAACTTGCAGGCCTTCGCCGTCGGTTCATACTTTCCGGTGTGTCCCACCATGTCGGCGTTGGCAAAATTGACGATCAGGACATCGGAATCAGCCGATCCCAGGCGGCGAATCACCTCCTCCGTGATCCCGGCGCCGGACATTTCGGGCTGCAGGTCGTAGGTACGGATCCTGGGCGAGGGGACTAGGATCCTCTCCTCGCCAGGAAAGGGTTTTTCGATCCCGCCGTTGAAGAAGAAGGTTACATGCGCGTATTTTTCCGTTTCCGCGATCCGGAGCTGGCGCCACCCGCGCCGGGAGATCAGCTCGGCGAAGATCTCCGAGGGATGGACCTGCGGGTAGACGATGGGCAGGCAATAGGTCTGGTCATATTCGGTGAAGCAGACGAACCGGGCCAGGCGGGGGATGGTTTTCCTGCGGAATTCCTGAAAGGACCCCTCGGTCAAGGCCCTCGTGATCTGCCGGGCGCGATCGGCGCGAAAGTTAAAGAAGATCACAGTATCCCCGTCGCGGATCCGGGTCCGCTCCACCGCCTCCGCCTCGCCGATGGCGACCGGAGGAAGAAACTCATCGGTGATCCCCTCGCGGTAGTTCGATTCGGCATACTCCTCGGCGGTGGGAAAGTGTTCCGCGGACGGCGAGGTCATGGTGTGGTAAGCCGGCTCCGTCCGCTCCCAACGGCGGTCCCGGTCCATGGCGTAATATCTTCCGCTCACCGTTACGATCGTTCCAGCTTCGCTCTCCGAGAGGAACTGGTTCAGTTCCCGAAGGTGATTCGCGGCGCTCTTCGGCGGGGTGTCCCGGCCGTCTGTGAAGGCATGCACCCGGACCCCGCGGAGGCCGGAATCAGCGGCAAGCCGCAGGATCGCCTTGAGATGATCGATGTGGCTGTGTACCCCGCCGTCCGAAACGAGACCGATAAGGTGGAGGAAGCCCCCTGACGCCGCGCAATCTTTGAGGGTCTCCTGCAGTACCCGCTTCCGGGCGAATTCCCCCTTACGGATCGATTCGTTGATCCGGCTCAGGTCCTGGTGGACCGTCCGGCCGGCGCCGATGCAAAGATGTCCCGCCTCGGAGTTCCCCATCTGGCCCTCCGGCAGGCCGACCGCGGTCCCGGAGGCCTCGATGAATGTGGAGGGATAGGTGGCCGCGAGGGTTGCCATCGCCTCGGGCCGGCAGTTGCGGATGGCGTTTCCGGCCCCGGCTGGGCCTTCGCCCCAACCGTCCAGAATGATCAAGACCAGGGGAAACCGGTTTGGCGGGGACAGGCCCATCGATGGCTCCGGACAGGAGGCTAATTCCGTCAACCGGTGGAATAGATCGGGGCAACGCTGATGTGGGGGTCGCCTGGAGAGGACGTCATCTGGAGAGGGAAGGTGAGGCTGCCCCACAGACCGCACGATTCGCACCGGTCCCGCCATTCCTGGGAAACGGTGTCGCAATGCCTGCAACTATACTCCGGCGTGCCGCAGGTCCATTCGTCGACCAGACGAGAGTATCTGGCCGCGGCCTCCTGGTGTTTCCCCCTTCTTTCCAGGAGGTGGGCCAGATGAAACAGAGCGATCTGGGAGTTCGGGATCTCGGACTCCAGACCGAGAAATTCCTCAAGAGCCTGATCCACCATTTCGAGCCTCTCATAGAGCCGGCCCAGGAACAGGCGGCACAGGGATGAATGATCTCCCTCACGGCTCAGTTCCCGGATGGCGCCGATTGCCTTCATTGGCTCTTCGGCCGTCAGGTAGAGATCCTGGACCGCCTCCAGGAAAACCGGCGAGCCGGTCTCGGAGAACCCCTGTTTCCAGATCTTCAGGGCGTCGGAATCCTTTCCCGCCTGGGAAAGGATCCTTCCCAGTTCCAGGTGCGCGGGTCCGAAGGCGGGGACATCCTTTACCAGGCGGCGCAGCATCTGCTCCGCCTCCTTGAGGCGGGAGTCCTTCTTCCGGCCGAGGGCCATTTCATACCTTATGCCCAGGGAAAAATTCTCGCTTTCCTCCTCCCTGGCCTTCCCTTTTTCGAGATCCTGGATCCGTTGCTGGATCTTCCAGGCCTTGTCCCAGTCCTTCTCGCCCATCCACAGGGCGCGCATCCTCCGGTAAGGTTTCAACGCCTGCCGGGGGCGGCGGGAGATCATCTCGCCGAGTATCGCCACCGCGCTTGATAGGTCCCCGGCGGCCTCGTAGTCGCCGGCCAGGCAGGAGAGGGTTCGCGGATCTCCATCGCGTAGACGATTGGCCTTTTTGTGGAGATCGATCGCCTCCGGAAAAGATTCCATGTTGCGCAGCAGCGTACCGCAGGCCAGAAGAGTCTCGAAGTGTTCAGGACTCCTACTCAGGATCGACCTGAACCGTTCGAGCGCCTCTTCCTCCTCGCCGTTCTGCATCTCCTCCATTGCGATGGCGTACTCCTTCTCGACTTCGCTGTCCATCTTGCGTTTTCGGCGCGAGGACCATGCCTTGGGAAGATTTCGGACCTCATGGATGAGTCCAGAAAGAAACGGAATGATCAGGCTGACGGCGGCCACCAGGAAGAACACCATCCAGGTGGGGAGCGATCGTTGCTGGGTGAAATGAAACGGATCTTTCAGCTGCTCCTGGTTGAGATTGAAGAGTGTGAACAGGCCGATGAGGATACCCAGGCCGATAAGGGTGATGAGCAATCTCTTGAAGGGCATCTGGTTTCCCTCCTCTACTTCAGTGATCCCGGTTCCTCGGGCTCAGGCTTCCTTCTCGTTCTCTTTCTGTTCCTGGCAGTTGATGCAGAACGATGCCCAGGGAACCGCGTCAAGCCGTTTTTTTTGCACCTTGTCCTCGCATTCCAGGCAGGTGCCGAAGGAGTCCGAATTGATTCGAAGCAACGCCTCCTGAACCTTGTGCAGGATGACCCGCCAGTTGTTGCTCAAAGAATACAGGAATTCCTTGTTGTATGCACTGGAAGCTTGATCCGCGAGATCCTGGGCTCCCTGATCGGCGTGGGCTTCCTTGCCATAGTTCTTGTTGATCATATAGGAGTCAGTCAGCTCCTTCTGTTTTGCGATAAGCATCTTCCGGTAACGTTCGAGAGTTTTTTTGTTCATCGGGGCTCCTCCTCCTTGCCGTTCGCGGAGATGCCGTATCTTTTTCGTTTTTCCAGCAAGGTCTTCCTGTGAATTCCCAGGACCCGGGCGGCTGCCGATTGGTTGCCGCCGGTCAATTTCAAGATTCTCCGTATGTACATCGCCTCCAGTTGTCCGAGGGTCATCTGTTCCTCGAGGGCGGTTTCGATGGTTTCGACCGGCCCGAACGGGCCGGCGAACTGCAGATCACCCGGGCCGATCACCGTTCGGTCGGAGGCAATTGTGGCCCTCTCGATAACATTGCGAAGCTCGCGAAGATTCCCCGGCCAGCGGTGGCTTTGCAGTTTTCTCTTTGCGGCCCCGCTCAGGCGGCGTGTTTTTCCACCCTGCTCCCCGGTAACCTCGGCCAGGAACTGCTCGGCCAGTTGCGGAATGTCCTCCCGCCGCCGTCGAAGGGGGGGGAGGCATACCGGTACCACGTTCAGGCGGTAATACAGATCCTTCCGGAACAGTTCCTTCTCGATCATCCGATCCAGGCCCTCCAGGGCCGAGGCGATGATCCGAACATCGATCGGAATCGGCCCGGATCCGCCCAGCCGTTCGACCACCCGCTCCTGCAGGACGCGCAGGAGTTTTGCCTGGAGGCCAGGTTGCAGATCCCCAACGGAATCGATGAACAGCGTGCCGCCGGTGGCCTGCTCGAACTTCCCGAGCTTCCGGGCCTGGGCTCCGGTGAAGGCGCCCTTCTCGTGTCCGAACAGCTCGCTCTCCAGGAGCCCTTCAGAGATGTTGGCGCAGGAGATCCCGACAAAAGGACCATCCCGCCTGGGGCTGACCTGATGGAGATGCCTGGCCAGCATGCTCTTGCCGGTCCCGCTCTCACCGGTGATCAGCACCGTGGCATTGCTTTTCGCCACCCTATCCAAGGTGTCCATGACCTCCGCCATGGCGGGTGAATCGCCAATGAGACGGCTCGCCAGACCATGACCGTTGCCTTCTGCAGCCATCGACGGCCTCCAACCTGTTTGCCCGGCGGGAACAACGCCCGGAACGGTTGAGTAATTTAGTTGGGGTTCCCCAGGTTGTCAACGGGGTCGATCTTCTCTGATTCCACCGATTCCATCCCCGACTCCAGGCGGGGCGCGTCGCTCCAGAGCCCTTCCAGTTGCAGGAGTTCCCTCCGTTCCGGGGTGAAGACATGAACCACCAGATCAAAGAAATCGAGGAGAACCCACTCCCCATGGCGAAACCCTTCGATGTGCCGGGGGCGGAATTTCCGTTTCTTCATCGCTTCCTCGATGTTGGAGGCGATCGCATGAACATGTCTCTGATTCCGCCCGTTGCAGATCAGGAATCCGTCGGTGAACGATGAAAGGCTCCGGAGATCCAGAGCGACCGGATCCTCGGCCTTCTTGTCGGCGGCCGCCTGCAGAGCCACGGAAAGCTTTTCCATCAATGCCTTGAATTTCCTCCCGGCGCCATCCAGACGCGTGGTCCCAGCGCCTGCAAATTCTTCTGGATCGTCTTCAAGAGATCCCCAAGCCCCTGGCTGTGCAGGGCGGAGATTTTAAAAACCGGTTCTCCCTTTTTCCGGCAATACTCCTCCAACCGTCGGAGCCGGCCGCCGGAGCCAGCCGCATCGATCTTGTTGGCAACGAGTATCTGCGGTTTGTTTCCCAGCTCCGGGAGATAGTTCCAGAGCTCCTCCCGCAGAATTTTCAGGTCGTTCACCGGGTCCCCTGCCATTTTATCGGAAACATCGATGAGATGGACCAAAATTCGGCTCCTTTCCAGGTGCCGCAGGAACCGGTCCCCCAGTCCCTGTCCCTGGTGGGCGCCCTCGATCAGGCCGGGTATGTCCGCCACGGTGAATCTTTCGTAATCGTCGGTCTCCACGATCCCCAGACAGGGAACCAGTGTGGAGAAAGGGTATGAGCCGATTCGAGGCCGGGCGGCGGAGATTCGCGACAGGAGAGTCGATTTCCCTGAGTTCGGAAGCCCCACCAAGCCGACATCGGAAATGGCCTTCAGTTCCAGCCAGATCCAGAACTCCTCGGCTTCCTCCCCGGAACCGGCGAACCTGGGAGCCTGGTGAGTCGAGGTGGCAAAGTGGGAATTTCCCAGGCCGCCGCGCCCGCCGCTGGCAACGAGAAGGGGCTTGCCCGGGAGCTCCTGGAGGTCTCCGAGAAGAGAGACGCGATCCACATCGTAGACCAGCGTACCGGGCGGGACAGGGAGGATCACGTCCTTGCCGCTGCTGCCCGTTTTTCTCTGCCCCTGTCCGTGCAGCCCTTTTTCGGCCCGGAAGTGGTGCCGGTGCCGCAACGATTCCAGGGTGGTGAGGGATGGATCGATTTGAAGGAACACCGAACCGCCTGTGCCTCCGTCTCCCCCGTCTGGGCCGCCGCGGGGAACAAATTTCTCGCGGCGGAAACTGATGCAGCCGTTCCCGCCCCGGCCCCCCATGACGAAGATCTTCACCTCATCAAGAAACGATTCCTTCAAGGCCGGTCCATCGGAAAAAGGGAGAGGGAGAAACCTTTACTGGCTGGAAGGAAACACGCTGATGAACCTTCCTTTCCTTCCTCGTGATTCGAACTTCACCAGGCCGTCGATGAGGGCGAACAGGGTGTCGTCCTTGCCCCGTCCAACGTTCTTGCCGGGTTTGAATGGAGTTCCCCGCTGGCGGACCAGGATCGACCCGCCCGTCACCCATTGCCCGCCGAACCGTTTTATTCCGAGCCGTTTCGCATTGCTGTCCCGGCCGTTCCGGGTGCTGCCGCCCGCTTTTTTATGCGCCATGATCTCCTCCTCAGGATTCCTTATTCGCCGCTGCCGCCCGGGTGGATCCGGCGATGATCCTGTCGATCCGAAGGGCAGTGTACTGCTGGCGATGGCCCGCCTTTCTGCGGTACTGTTTTCTCCGCTTCTTCTTGAAAACAATCACCTTTTTGCCCAGGTCATGCCTGAGGACGGTTGCCTCCACGCTGGCCCCCGGCACCAGGGGTTGTCCAATCCGGAGGTCGTCGTTCCGCTTCACCGCCAGAACCTCTCCGAGCTTCACCTTTCCCCCCACATCGGCCTTCAGGCGCTCCACGCGGACCGTATCTCCCATCTTTACAGTAATTTGCTTCCCGCCAGAGCGGACAACGGCATACATATAGATCCCCTTTTGATTGCCTCTTCTCAACCGGAACCGCTTATTCTACTTCAAATAGGATAGGAGGGTCAACCAGGGGGTGCAGGGGGAGGGAAGGTCGGCGGCTTTATCTTCCTTTGCGGAGCTGAAGGATCACCTGCTTGGCGGCCGCCTTGAGGGTCTCGAAGACGCCAATACCGGTGGATGCGGACGCCTCGAATACCGGTTCGCCGTTCAACAAGAGTTTCTTTTTCATCTCCTTCACGTCCACTGCGGTGGGGAGATCACGCTTGTTGAGCTGCAGGACATAGGGCATCTTGGTGATGTCATAACCGTGGACTTTGAGGTTCACCTTGAGGTTATGCAACGATTCCGTGTTGGCCTCCATGCGGTTCTCCTGGGAGTCGGCCACGAATATGATGCCGTCGACTCCCTTGAGGATCAGTTTCCGGCTGGCATCGTAAAACACCTGGCCGGGAACGGTATACAGGTGGAATCGGGTCTTGAATCCACGGATCTCCCCCACCTCGATCGGGAGAAAATCAAAAAACAGGGTGCGGTCGGTTTCCGTGGCCAGGGAGATCAGTTTTCCCTTTACCTTGGGATTCGTCTTCCGGTATATGAATTTCAGATTGGTGGTCTTTCCGCACAGACCGGGACCGTAATACACGATCTTGAAGTTGATCTCTCTAGCGGCGTAATTAATGAAGGTCATCGATGATTCCTGCTTGCCCGGGATTTACAGGTTGAACAGATTGTCGATATCCTCGTCGGTGATCTCCCCGAGGAACGGGTCTCCTCCCTTCCCCTGGCTGTCCGGACTCAGGCTGCCATTTGATTTCAGGTTGTCCAAGATTTTTTCGAGATCCTTTGCCGCCTTCTTCACCCGCAGGCGGACCAGGCCGAGAGACGATCTTTCATCGAAGATCACCACCAGGATTCCTTTTTTACCCACCAGGGAGATATGGAGATTGTCCCTCTCCCCTTCATGAAACAGTACGGAGAACTCTTCCTCTCCAAGAAGCTTGGCGAGGCAGTCGGTGGCGGCGACGTTTCCCGCGGTCAGCGAGGAAAGAGCCGTGGTGTCCAGCGATTGCGTGTCGCCGCTTGCCGCCATCTGTTGACCGTTCCGGTCGATGAGGAACGCGAATTTCGCGTTCGCGTCTTTCCGGAGACGGGACAGGACGCCCATCATCTTTTTGTGTTCCTCCGGCAGGAGGGACGTTTCCATTTGAAGCATAGGGGTCTCCCGGTTCCGGCTCCTCCCCGTGGGTGCCGGTCGCTCCGATTCCTGGACGGCAATATTGCAATCCAGGAGAATGCCGTTTCGAAAGGTAATTTAGTGACGGAGAGGGTGAGATTCCACTCTGGAGGCAAAAAAAAGAGAAGGAGGCGGTTTTTAGGGGTGAAAGGCCTGTCTCAGAGCTCCCGGCGGCCTTCAATCGCCTTCTGGATGGTCACCTGATCGGTGAATTCCAGGTCCCCCCCCACCGGGAGACCCATGGCCAGCCGGCTGACCTTGATCCCCAGAGGCCGGATCTCGCGGTGAAGGTAGATGGCGGTAGCCTCCCCGTCGGCGGTTGGATTCATCGCCAGGATGACCTCCCGGGGAGGATCCTTCCGCAGCCGGTCGAGCAACTCCTGGACCTTGATCTCCTCCGGACCGATCCCCTGCAATGGGGAGATATTGCCCATCAACACATGGAAAAGACCGTGGAAACCTCCGGTTCTCTCGATGGTAGGGACATTGTTGGGTTGCTCGACCACGCAGATCATTCCGCGGTCGCGCCCCGGGTCGCTGCAGATACGGCAGAGATCCTGGTCGGTGATCTGGAAACAAACCGAGCAATGGGTCACGCGAAGCTTGACTTCCCGGATTGCCGCCGCGAGCGCCTCGGCTTCGGCCTGATCGACCTTGAGGAGATGGAAGGCCATCCTCTGGGCGGACCTGCTTCCGATGCCGGGCAGCTTTTTCAACTCGGCGATCAAGGATTCCAGTACCGGCGCGAATTCTGTCATGGTTCCCTGCGTGAAAAGGAGTTAACCCAGGCCGGGAATCGGCATCCCGCCGGTCAGGCCGGAAAGTTTGCTCGAAAGGGTTTGATCGATGCGTCGCGCCGCCTCGTTCGTTGCCGTGAGGATCAGATCCTCCAGCATTTCGAG
This sequence comes from Acidobacteriota bacterium, assembly GCA_027296665.1. Taxonomy (GTDB): domain Bacteria; phylum Acidobacteriota; class Polarisedimenticolia; order JAPUIV01; family JAPUIV01; genus JAPUIV01. Next base: position 14,819 of record JAPUIV010000121.1, read on the forward strand.
ATCTCCATCCTGGATCGCTTCCGGGGCGATCTTCACCGCGATCATTCGCTTGTTCCCGTCCAGGGTGACGGTCACGGCCCCGCCGCCCGAGGCCGCCTCTTCCCGGATCACCTTCATCTCCGCCTGGATCTGGGACTGCATCTTACGGGCCTGTTCCATCATCTTCATAATATTCACGGTCGGTCCCTCCTCATTGGAACCCCGTCAAGGCTTTGTTTTGTCCGCCTCGCGAAGTTCGACGATCTCTCCCTGGAAGGTATCGAGAAGGTTTTGAACGACAGGTTCACGGATGGCGGAATCGAGCAATCGGTTTTTCGCGGCCTGCCGATGGTTCTCCTCATCCACCTCGCCGAGATCGCGGGTCGTATCCGGCTCCTCGGCCAGCTCGATCCGCACCTCCCGGTTCAACACTTCCCGGCAGGTAGGCCGGAGGAGGTCGAGATTCTTCCTCTCCCCGATCGTTTCCCGGTAGAAAGAATACCGCTCCGGAAAGGCGATCCGGATCCGTTCCGGACCGATCTCGAAACGGGAGGCCTGTCCCAGGAAGGCGGAGAGGGATGCCTTCCTGGTCTCAAGTTGTTGCAGGATCCTGGCGACTTCGGATCGATCGGTCCCGGGAGATCGGTCCGCCGCTTCGGGCTTGTCCGGGGCCGGCATCTCTTCAACCTGGGGGGGGGCCATCTCCATCGACCTCGGGGTTGGGGAGCGCATCTCCGCCAGGATCTCCTCGATCGGAGTGAGATCGGCGAGCCGCGCCAGCTTGATCGCCAGAACCTCCAGCAGGTATCGCGGATAGGTCGCGTACCGGATCACCGGTTCTTCCTGGACCAGGAGTTGGAAGACCCGGATCAACTGATCTTCCGAAAACCTTCCGGCCAGTTTTTGGGTCTCCGCTGGGTCGGTCTCCAGGATCAGGGAACCGCCATCGTCTGAAACCCCGTGCCGTACCAGGAGGAGATCCCGGAAGTAGGCCTGAAGGTCCCGGCAAAACTGGACCGGCTCGGAGCCTCTTTGCACCATGGAATCGACCAATCGAAGGAGCGCCTTCGGATCCTTGTCGGCGATTCCATTGGCGAATTCGCGGAGCTGCTGGACGTTCGTCACGGCAAGCAGCTCCTCCAACCGGTCATCCTGGATCTCCTTTCCACAGAATGCGATCGCCTGATCCAGGTGGCTCTGGCCGTCCCGCAACGAGCCGGCGGCCGATCGGGCCAGGAGGCTCAGCCCGCGCGGGCTGATCGTGATCCCTTCCTTCTCCGAGATGCGGCGCAGTGCTCCCTCGAGAACCTTCGGCGGAATGGAGCGGAATTCGAACACCTGGCACCGGGAGGCGATGGTGTCGGGGACCTTGTGAAGTTCCGTGGTGGCGAGGACGAAACGAACGTGGGTGGGAGGCTCCTCCAGGGTCTTGAGCAGGGCATTGAAGGCTTCCCGGGTAAGCATGTGGACCTCATCGATGATCAGGATGCGGAAACGATCCCGCGCCGGGTAGTTGCGCACGGTTTCCCGCAACTCCCGGATCTGGTCTATGCCCCGGTTCGAGGCGCCGTCGATCTCGAGAACATCCAGGCTGCGGCCGGTGGTGATATCGGTGCAAGACTGGCATTCATCGCACGGTTCCTCGGTCGGCCCCTGGTCGCAGTTCAACGCCTTGGCGAGGACCCGCGCCGTGGTCGTCTTTCCCACCCCGCGAATCCCGGCGAACAGCCAGGCGTGGGGGAAGCGGTTCTGGGTGACTTCGTTCCTGAGGGTCCGGACGATCGGGTCCTGTCCCACGATCTCCGAAAAGCGCCGGGGCCGGAATCGCCTGGCGATGACAACATAGGAATCGTCTCGACTGTTTTTGGTTTTCGCCATTTTGGATGGTGACTTGAACTGGCCGCGCACCCTCCTTCGAAGGGAAACGCCGGCTCGCCGGGAAGAAGGCAGGGCCCGAAGGAACCCGGGTCGGCCCTTTTCCCCTTACCGTTGCTCCCTTCCAGGCCTGGCGGAATTCGGAGACGGGAACCGCACGGGGTTCAGGTCCTGGGTTCCCCCTTCCGTCGAATCGGCGGTTCGGGACTCCTCAGGAGGGAATTCAGCCCTGCTGAGCGGATTGCAGGTTACAGGACACCGCTAGCTTCCCGCCTAGCACGACCAGAATCCATTTCCCTGCCGTGGGAGGCATCAAACCCAATGTGAGAGTCCGGGACGGATGCTACTCCACGGCTCTGGACAAGTCAACAGATCCAGGAACGTTGATCCCCCGTTCCCCGGTGCATATAATAGCCGTCGGCCAAACGGAAAAGAGGGTGAAAACGGCGATGATAGATTTCCCCAACTGGCGGCAAAAACAGCAGATTTTGTTCACGGGAAAGGGTACCCGGGAAGCCCGCCTGAAGGTCGCCCGGGACCTGGTGGATCGGGAAATGTGTGCCGAGGCGATCGATTACCTGGAAGTGGAGCCGGATCCCGAACTCCTCCGGCGTCTCCTGGAACGCTCCCTGGAGACGGGAGATGCCTACCTGTACCGTCGTTCCGTTGCCCTCCTGGGACAGAAACCGACCCTGGAGGAATGGGGAAGGGTTGCCGAGCGCGCGGCCTCTCTCGGCAAGGAAGCCTTTGCTCGGATGGCGCGGGCCGAGTTCAAGAATCTCGAAACTCGCCGGCAAGCCTCGGGTCCGACTGCAGGGCCGCCTTGAGCCTCTTCTTTATCCGCGTCTCGATCTGACGGACCCCCTCCCGCGTGATCCCGATCCGGTCGGCAATCACCTGCAGTGTGGCCGGCTCATCCGCCATCAATCTTTCCCGCAGCACGATCCGTTCCCTTTTCTTCAATCCTTTTTCAAATCTCGCGATATTGCGTTTCACCAGATCCCGCAGTTCCTCGGTGGCAACGGTTTCTTCCTGCGAGGTTGCGCCCGAGGGAACCAGATCCTGGAACGTCCCCTTCCCATGCAGGGAAAGGGGGGCATCCAGGGAAACATCCCTTTCCTCGATCGCCTTGCCGATGTCGATTATGTCCCGCTCCGTGGTCCCGAATCTTTCCGC
>JAPUIV010000122.1 GCA_027296665.1 Acidobacteriota bacterium
GGAGAAACAATATATCCACATAAGATTGATCAAAATGTACTGCCTCATATTGATGTGTTTCAGGAAAATGGCTACACAAAAGAGGAAATGAAGATGGTCAATGAAACAAAGAAAATAATGGGTGACGATTCAATAAAGGTCACGGCCACATGTGTGAGAATTCCTACAATCGGAGGGCATTCCGAATCAGTAAATATTGAGTTTGACAAAGAATTTGAAAATGTCAAAAGTGGCAGTCATCATACCCGCCCGCGACGAGGAAAAGGCTCTTCCGCTTGTCCTCCGGGACCTTCCGCCCAATGTCATCGACCGGGTGATCGTAGTGGATAACGGCAGCCGGGATCGAACTGCGGCGGTGGCCCGGGCAGCGGGTGCGGAGGTGGTTTCCGAACCACGGCCAGGTTACGGGCGCGCATGCCTGAAAGGACTCGCGCATCTCCGGGCCCAGCCGCCGGAGATCGTGCTGTTCCTGGATGCCGACCACAGCGATTATCCGGAGGAGGCATCACTTCTCCTCGGTCCAATCGACCACGATGCGGCCGATTTCGTCCTAGGATCCCGCGCCCTCGGCAGGAGGGAAAAGGGGGCGATGCCCGGTCATGCCCGCTACGGGAATCGCTTGATCTGCCTTCTGATCCGGATCCTGTTCGGACACCGGTACACCGACCTGGGTCCGATGCGGGCGATCCGCTATTCCCGGCTCCTGGAACTGGAAATGCGGGATATCGGTTACGGATGGACGGTGGAGATGCAGATCAAGGCGGTGCGGAACAGGTTGCGGATTCGGGAAGTGCCGGTGAGCTATCGCCGGAGGGTGGGAAAATCAAAGGTGTCCGGAACCATCTCCGGCAGCCTCGGGGCGGGATTCAAGATGCTCTGGGTGATCGCGCGGTCCCTCCTTCTTTCGGGGTGAACCGGTCCTGGGCGGGGGAGATCTTGCGAACCCGCTTTTCCCTTGGAGCGATCCGATTCCGGACCTGGACGATCTCTGCCAGGATGCTGATGGCAATCTCCGCCGGAGATCGGCCGCCCAGATCGAGCCCGATGGGGATCCGGATCAATTTTAAAAAGTTCTCTGAGATACCCTCCGAACGGAGCTGGGCCAGTATCCTCAGCCCCTTTCTCCGGCTGCCAATCACGCCGATGTAGGCAGCCTCCTCGTTGACCAAACGCCGGAGTACGCAGAGATCGGTCCGGTGGCATCTGGTAAGAACGCATACATAAGTGTCTCGATCCGGGGGCGGAAACCGGCCCTCGAACCCGGGTCCAGCATCGATCAAACGGGTCCCAGGAGGAAACCGTTCCGGATCCAGGAAATCCGGCCGATCTTCCACCACCCATATCTCCAGGTCGAGGCTGCTTGCCTTCCCGATCAGGGCCTGGCCCACATGCCCGCCGCCAAAAACCATCAACAGATCAGGTCCGCGAAGGATCTCGATCAGGACGCTGGCCCGCCCCCCGCAGGCCATTCCCACCGCTCCTTCGCCCCGTTCCTTGAATCGGTACTCACCGATCCTAGTCTCCCCATCCGCCAGGGCCCCCCGGGCATCGTCAAGGACCATCGCCTCGAAGGCCCCACCCCCGATGGAGAAGAACTGCTCTCCACCCTCCGTGAGAATCATCTTCGCACCCGGTTTCCTGGGTGTGGACCCGGAAGTGGCAATCACGGTGATGAGGGCGAACCGGTTCCGGTTCCGGAGGAGATGAGACACCTTGGAATAGAACTCGAGCATGAGGGGCGGGACTCCTTACCGAAACACTCGACGGGGGAACTCGAAACTTTCCCCCTTCCCCTTCCACCAAGATTCCCAGTCTTCGGGCGGAAGCCCGGGCCGTCGGTGGGTGAGCTCGCATAGCCGGGTTTCCACTATTCTTTTCAGGTTCCGATCGGCTGACCTGAGATCCGGAATCAAGGCCGAAACCACCCGGCGATCCGGGTACTTGCCCAGCAATGATGCCATCTTGAATCTGAGCCCCAGGTCGGCCTCCGAAATATAGCTGGCCAGGAGCGCGTCGACGATTCGGGGATCGTGAAAGTTGGAAAGAGCGGTCAGGGCGGTGGACCGCGCCGGGGAGTCGAGCCGGAGCGATTTCTCGATCAGGGCGGGAATCGCCACTGGATTCCGGAGCTGACCCAACGCTTCCACCGATGCCTTTACCACCATCGGATCGGGGTCTTGCAGGAGAGGCACCAGGTCGAGCGCGGCCTCGGCTTGCCTCATGATGCTCAGTACGTATACCCCCACCAGCCGTTCCTCCAGGTCCGGAGAAACCAGTGCAGGCCTTACCATCGCAACCGACCCCGGAGGAACCCCGATTTCCCGCAACAGCCGGGCGATCCTCAACCGGCTGTCCTCCGGCTGGAGACTCCATAATCCCTTCACCAGGTCCATCGTCAGGGGAAAACTCTTTTCCTGAGCCAGACTCCCCACCAGAACGGCAACCGCATCGGGGGTCCCGATCCGTCCCAGGCTCCATAAGGCCATGGCTCTGTCCTCCGGGGTGCCCGCATCGAGGGCGCGCTTGAACAAGGAGACCCGCCGTTCCAGAACATATCGGTCCAGGGTATCCCTGGCCCTGGCGGCGATTTCCCGGTCCCGGGATTTCGATTTACTCATGAGATCCAGGATGTCGATCTGAGGACCGCAAAACAGAGTCCCGGAAAAAAGAAATAACAGAACAGGAAACTTCTTCATCGCTATCCCTCTAATCTAATTGATTCTTCAAGACTCGGATATGCTCCGGGGAAACCCCGCAACAGCCGCCCAGGAGCCGGACCCGGTTCAGCCCCAGAAGATTCTCTGACCAGGTACCGGCCCTTTCCGGATAGATCGGAACGGTTCCCTGGCCGCCGGGAAGACCCGCCGAGGGTTTCGCCGCAAGTGGGCCGCGGCAAAGGGGCGCCGCAAACTGGAGAATCCGGACCACGGAATCGGCTCCCGCACTGCAGTTGATTCCCACGCAATCAGCCCCTCTCCGCTCCAGTTCCCGCAGCGATTCGGAGACCATTCGATCCGTCTCCCCGGTTCCCGAACGGCCCTCGGAAAGAAAGGCAATCACCGGAACGGAGGTTGATTCCCGGATCATCTCGACCAACCGGATCGCCTCCTGAGCGTCGGTGAAGGTTTCCAGGATCAGGAGGTCCGGTGGGGAATCCAGCAACCCTTCCAGCGGTTCTTCGTAACGCTCCCGGACCGATCCGGTTCCCCCCGCCCCTGGCGAGAGGGATCGCTCCTGGAACCCGATGACACCCCCAACCAGCGCCCGATCCCCCGCGACCTCCCGGGCCAATCGGACTCCCTCCCCGTTCATCTCCCGCAAGCGTCCCCTCATCCCGGCCCGGGCCAGACCGGATCGGTTGGCGCCAAAGGTATTGGTTGACAGTATCTCCGCCCCTGCCTCGAGAAAGGCCCGGTGCGTCTTCATGACCCGCCCGGGATCGAAAAGATTCAACGATTCGGGAAGGAGGTCGGCCACCGGCCCCGAGGATTGCAGGTGGGTGGTGATCCCACCGTCCAGGATCCTGACCTTTCGCCGGAGAAAATCCCGGAATTTCTCTCGCTTCATTTCAGGCGAGAATCCTCAGCCGAGAAGGATCTCAAAACTCCTCTTGACGGTCGTGCACGGTGCGCAGAGTCTCCATTTCGTAAGTTTTGGTGCCTCCGGGAGCCCGGATGATCACTTCATCGCCGACTTTTTTGCCAAGAAGGCCCCTGCCAATGGGAGAGTTGACCGAAACCTTTCCCTTCGGAAAATCTGCCTCCTCGCCGAGAACGAGTTCATAAGATACGGACTTTCCGGTATCGACGTTGACCAGGCCCACCTCCGAGCCGAGACCGACTTGATCCTTTGGAAAGCTCCGCCAATCGACCGAGGCCAGTTCGGTGACCAGCTTGCGCAGGTGCCGCAGCCTCGCCTGGACGAGTCCCTGTCTCTCGAGGGCCGCCTGGTACTCGGCGTTTTCCCGGAGGTCCCCCATGGCAACCGCCCTCTGGATCTCCTTTGGCAGCTCATGCCGGAGTTCCCTATCGAGGCGGCGAATCTCCTCCTCCATCCGGTTTTTCGCCTTTTGGAACACATTGGTCTCCGCTTTGCCCGGAAATTACCATGCAGGGTAACGATTGTCAAAAAGGGGTGCGCCTGGACCGGCATTCGGGAAGGGGGTGGGGGGATCTTTCGATCCCCCCGCTTCGGGTTGTCGTGGGAGGCTCCGATGAATCGTGGTTTCGCCCGTGCCGCCGCCGGAAATCCCGTCAACACCCCGGGCAGACCCACACTTTGAAATATAGGTGCCGGCCTATTCCTGTCAAGTCGCCGGATCGGCCCTACCGACCCGGGTCCCCGCCCCTCCAGGACCGGCCAATCGGTTCGCTGGATTGACTTTCCAGGGGCCCTTGGATACCATCGAAAACCGGTTAATCATCATCCGGAAAGCCAACTGGTCCCGTTCGGGTCTGACCCGGAGCGGCCGCTTTCCCGGGGGAGTGTATCGGCATGAAAAAATCCCAAAGAACCCGATTCTTCATCGCATTCCTGCTAATGATCCTGGGGATTGGGCTCCTCGTTGCCGTGAGTTTTCGCGGATCGATGGTCTATTACCTGTCGGTCAGTGAATACATGCAATCTTCCGGGCGGGTCCCGGGTCCCGTGCGGGTCAACGGCAGGGTGGTCCCCGGCAGCATCGAAAAGGAACCGGCAAAGCTGGGAGTGCGTTTTGCCATGACGGACGGCGAGAACACACTTCCCGTGGTGTACGAAAAAATTGTTCCGGATACCTTCGTGGAACGGGCGGAAGTTGTGGTGGAAGGCAAGTTGGACCCGGCGGGCGTCTTTCATGCCGATGTCCTCCTCGCCAAATGTCCTTCCAAATACGAGGCCGAAGATCCGGCGGACCATCCCGAACTGGAGTGATGGCCTTCTGCGCCGAAATCGGCATTCAGCACCCCCCCATCTGGAGTCGAATCGATGCTCGCGGAGATCGGGAGACACTGTCTCACGCTCAGCCTACTCTGCGCCGCATGGGCGGCCTTGGCCGGGTTTCTTGGCGGCAAGTTTCATCATTTTCCCGTGTTCATCAGCGCCCGCCGGTCACTCTATGCCGGAACCGGGTTGCTCGTCGCCGCCTCCGCCATCCTGATTCACGCCAACCTCACCAATAACTTCAGCCTCTGGGTCGTCGCCTCCTATTCGAACATCAACCTTCCGACCTTTTACAAGGTCTCGGCCATGTGGGGCAGTCAGGCAGGTTCCCTGCTGTTGTGGGCTCTCATCCTTTCCTGCTTCTCATCCATCGTTGTATTCCAGTACCGGCGGCGAAACGACGACATGATTCCCTTTGTCGCCAGCATACTGGGGGGGATCCTGGTCTTTTTTCTCATCCTCCTGAATTTCAACAGCAACCCGTTCACCATGCTGGCTTCTCCCCCCCTGGATGGAAACGGTTTGAACCCTCAGCTACAAACCCCCTTGATGGTCATTCACCCGCCTCTTCTGTACATAGGGTACGTCGGTTTCAGTATCCCCTTCGCCTTCGCCATTGCGGCCCTGTTGAGCGGGCGGCTCAACGATGTCTGGATCCACCGGACCCGGCGGTGGACGATCTTTTCCTGGTTCTTTCTGGGAATCGGCATTCTCTTGGGAGCCTATTGGGCCTACATCGAACTCGGTTGGGGCGGGTACTGGGCATGGGATCCGGTGGAAAACGCCGCCCTGGTCCCCTGGCTCACCGCGACCGCCTTCCTGCATTCGGTGATGATCCAGGAAAAGAAGAGAATGTTGCAGACCTGGAACATGGTTCTGGTCATCCTGACATACTGTCTCTGCATTCTGGGAACCTTCATCACCCGCAGCGGTATAATCTCCTCCGTTCATTCCTTCACGGTGTCCAATCTGGGACCGCTGTTCCTCGTCTTCCTGGCAATCTTGTTCGGTGCCAGCTTTCTGCTCCTGGTTTACCGCCTGCCGGAATTGAAAAGTCCGAACAAGCTGAATTCCCTCGTGTCCCGGGAAAGCAGTTTCCTGTTCAACAACCTCTTTCTCCTGGCCTGCGCTTTCGCCATCCTCTGGGGAACCTTGTTTCCGATACTTTCCGAAGCGGTCCGCGGCGTGAAGATCACCGTCGGCCCCCCCTTTTTCAACCAGGTCATCGCCCCGATCGGCCTGGCTTTGATCTTCCTGACCGGGGTCTGCCCATTGATCGCCTGGAGGCGGGCAACCCTGAAGCACCTGTTGCGGAATTTCCGGTATCCGGTTGGCGCCGGAATGGCGGGAGCCCTCCTCCTGCCGCTGTTCGGTTTCCGCCAGGTCTATTCGATCCTGGCCATCTCTCTCTGTCTATTCGTCTTCGCCACGATCATCCTGGAGTTTTTCCGGGGAACCCAGGCACGGCATCGGATGACGGGAGAGCCTTCTCCCCTCGCCTTCTTTCGCCTGATCAACCGCAATCGCCGGCGGTACGGCGGGTACCTGGTCCATCTCGGAATCCTTTTCATGGTCGTCGGGATCACCGGCTCATGGAACTATCAACAG
>JAPUIV010000123.1 GCA_027296665.1 Acidobacteriota bacterium
CGGCTCCTGAATTCAAGAACCCGGCTGGTCGCGGTGGTCCACGTTTCCAATTCCCTCGGAACCATCAATCCGATCGGGGAGATCGTCCGCCTGGCCCATCAAGGCGGTGTCCCCGTGCTGGTCGACGGCGCCCAGGCTGCCCCGCACATGAAACTGGACGTCCAGGCGCTCGATTGCGACTTCTACACCTTTTCGGGACACAAGCTGTACGGGCCGAGCGGCATCGGCATCCTGTACGGCAAGTCGGAGATCCTGGAGGAGATGCCTCCCTACCAGGGAGGCGGGGACATGATCTCCTCGGTCACCTTCGCCAAGACCACCTACAACTCCCTGCCATACCGCTTCGAGGCGGGGACGCCGAACATCGCCGGCGGGATCGGACTTGGCGCCGCGTTCGAATATCTGGATCGGATCGGCCTCGAGGCCGGGGCCGCCCATGAACAGGAACTCCTGGCCTACGCCACCGGGAAGGTGGGTGAAATTCCCGGCCTTCGCATCATCGGCACCGCCCGCGACAAGGCGGCCATTCTTTCCTTCGTTCTCGAGGGGGTTCATCCCCATGACATCGGCACCATTCTCGACAGCGAGGGGATCGCCGTCCGCACCGGCCACCATTGCACCCAACCGGTGATGGAGCGGTTTGGCGTTCCGGCCACCGCTCGCGCCTCCTTCGCCTTCTACAACACCCGGGAAGATGTGGACGCTCTGGTGCGCGGAATCGAAAAGGTCCGGGAGGTTTTCGGATGATGACCGATTTGCAGGAGTTGTACCAGGAGGTGATCCTGGATCACAACAAGCGGCCCCGCAATTTCGGTCGGCTGGAGGGAGCGACCCACCGGGCCGAGGGGTTCAATCCCCTCTGCGGCGACCGGATCACCGTGTTCCTCGACATCGAGGCAGGCAAGGTGAAGGAGGTCTATTTCCAGGGCAACGGTTGCGCCATCTCCACAGCTTCGGCCTCGGTGATGACCGAGATGGTGAAGGGGAGGACACTGGAGGAAACCCGGGAGTTGTTCGATAAATTCCACAACCTGGTCACCCGGGAGGATGGAGAGACGGAGGATCTGGGAAAACTTGTCGTGTTCGCCGGCGTGCGGGCCTTCCCGATCCGGGTCAAATGCGCGACCCTGGCCTGGCACACCCTACAGGCCGCCTTGAAGGGAGATCAGACTTCGGTCACGACGGAGTGAAAGGAACCATGGAAGAACAAACCAAATCCGCGGAAACATCGAAAGCCCCGATAGGGGATTCCGGCCCGCCGGATACGATCCGATCGAAGGTCATCGAGGCCCTTCAGAAAGTTTTCGACCCCGAGATCCCGGTGAACATCTACGAACTGGGGTTGATATACCTGATCGAATGCGATCCGGACGGTTCGGTCTACATCCGGATGACCCTGACCTCTCCCGCCTGCCCGGTGGCCGGCACCCTGCCGCCGGAGGTCGAGACCCGGGTCCGCGAGGTGGACGGGGTGAAGAGCGTGAAGGTGGATCTTGTCTGGGAGCCTCCCTGGGAACCGGGCAAGATGACCGAAGCGGCCCGGCTCCAGCTCGGGATGTGACTCAGTCCGGTGCGGTTTCTTCCAGAGTGGCTGGATCCGGGAACGGCATCGACTGGGCGGGGCGCAGCTGGAAGCGGAACTGGAACGGAGACTTTCTCCCACCGGGGATGATCAGATCTCCGGAATTCAGATCGATCTTCCCCCATTTTTTCCCTCCCCCGATCCTTTTTCCTCCCACAAGGGTCCCCAGGGTGCTTCCCCTGTCGAGAACGTAATACCTCCCCTTCGAATCCCGTTGGATCAGGAAATGCTGGCGCGAGATATATTTTTGACCTCCCGCTTCCGGCAGGTACAGGTCGTTATTCGCCTGTCGATCCGGGTTCCGCCGATCTTTTGGATCCAGGTAGGTGGCGGCAATGGCGCTCAGATGACGGTCTTCGCGGCCAACTCGGAAGGGCAGGACGGGGAGGAGGATCTCCTGACCGGAAAGGGCGGTTCGGGTTTCGGCCGTCTCGGCGGTGAGGATCGGGACCAGGCGCTGGGAGGTTTTTTCCTCTTTGATTTTCGGCCTGAACATCCGGTCGCTCCGTGAGGTACAGGTGAAAAGATGAGGATGTTTTGCTTCAAAGGCAAGTGGATCACCGATTTGTAATCTTGCTGATGTTTCGTTTGCGAAGCCGCAGGCTTTTAGGGGTAACTTCGATCAGTTCGTCTTCACGAATGAACTCGATCGATTCTTCGAGCGACATTCGCCGGGGCGGCACCAGCTTTTCGTACGACTCGGAGGTGGCGGCGCGCATGTTGGTGAGTTTCTTCTCCTTGGTGATATTGACGCCCATGTCTTTGTCCCGGCTGTTTTCGCCGACCAGCATGCCGGCGTAGACCCTGTCGGTCGGGCCCAGGAAAAGTTCCCCCCGTTCCTGGAGGTTGACGATCGCGTATCCGGTCACCTTGCCGGCCCGGTCGGCGACGAGCGCCCCCGTCGTGCGTTGAACGATCTCACCCGCCCACGGCCTATATTCATGGAACAGATGGGCCAGGATTCCGGTTCCCTTGGTGTCGGTCATGAACTCGGTTCGGAAACCGATGAGACCGCGGCTGGGCACCTCGAATTCCATCCGTACCCGTCCCGATCCGTGGTTTATCATGTTGGTCATTAGGCCCTTGCGTGCCCCGAGCTTCTGGACCACGACCCCCATGTAATCCTCCGCCACGTCGATGGACGCGATCTCGAACGGCTCGTGCACCTGGCCATTCACCGACTTGGTCAGAACCTGCGGCATGCCGACGGAGAATTCATAACCCTGCCGCCGCATCTGTTCGATCAGAATGGCCAGTTGCAGTTCCCCGCGGCCATAGACCAGGAAGCGGTCCATCGAGTCGGTCTCCTTCACCCGGATGGAAAGATTGTTCGCCGCTTCCTTCATCAACCGATCGCGTAAATTCCTGGATGTCACGTATCGTCCCTCCAGGCCGCTGAAGGGCGAATCGTTGATGAGAAACTCCATCGACATGGTTGGCTCATCAACGTTCAGAGGTTTGAGAGGATGCGGATCCTCGCCGTCGGCGATGCTCTCACCGAGGCCGATGCCGGTCATGCCGGCCACCGCCACGATGTCGCCCGGCCCGGCCGATTCCACCTCAACGCGGTCAAGGCCTTCATAGACGAACAGGGCGGTCACGGAGGCGCGGGTCTGGGAATCATCCCGGTGGCAGAGGGTCACCGGCTCCCGGTTGCGGATGGTGCCCTGGGTCACCCGCCCGATGGCGATTGGGCCCCGGTAGGTGTCGGGTTTCACATTGGTGACCAAAAGCTGGAGGGACCCGTCCCTGTCACCCGGGGGCGGCGGTATATTTTTGAGAATGGCGTCAAACAACGGTTGAAGATGGGTCAGGGGAGTTTTCAGATCGAGGGTGCACTTGCCTTCCCTGGCGACCGCGTAGATCACCGGGAATTCAACCTGTTCTTCGTTGGCGTCGAGATCGATGAACAGATCGTAGATCTCGTTCAGCACTTCATCGGGGCGGGCATCCTTGCGGTCGATCTTGTTGATCACCACGATGGCGGGGAGATCGAGCTTGAGGGCCTTCGACAGCACGAAACGGGTCTGGGGAAGAGGCCCCTCCGCGGCGTCGACCAGCAGCATGATCCCGTCAACCATCCGGAGTGTTCTTTCGACCTCGCCGCCGAAATCAGCATGGCCGGGCGTGTCGACGATGTTGATCTTGACGCCTTTGAAGGTGATTGCCATGTTCTTCGCCATGATGGTGATGCCCTTCTCACGCTCCAGGTCCATCGAGTCCATGACCCGCTCCTGGACTTCCTGATTCGCGCGGAAGATGCCGCTTTGCCACAGCATGGCGTCGACAAGGGTGGTTTTCCCATGGTCGACGTGCGCGACGATGGCAATATTGCGAAGTTTGGGTTCCGGCATGGCTTGGTACTCCTGGGACCCGGGAAGTCTATCAGGTAAAGAGTCCCCGCCGCATCCTGGCGATCTCATCGGGGCCCACCCGGCAGCAGCCGCCGATTCCGGCGGCGCCCAGCCGTCTCCATTCGATCGATGCCTTTTCCCAGTTCACTGCCGGCGGAGCCGGCTTCCAGGCTCTGGTCCCCGGGTCGTATCGTTCCCCGGAATTCGGATAGACGAGGATCGGCTTCGCCGTTCCCTTGCGAGCCTCGGCGATCAGGGAGGGGAGGAATTTTGGGGAGGTGCAGTTGATGCCCACCGCGGCCAGCTTGGGTTCGGAATCGCAGGTTTTTGCCACATCACAGAGCAGGCTGCCGTCGCTCAGATGTTTCCCGTCGCGGCAACTGAAGCTCATCCAGGCCCACTTGTCGGGGGTTTCCTCGAGAAGGCGCAGCAGCACTTCGGTCTCTCCCTGGGACGGAATGGTCTCGCAGGCCAACAGATCCGCCTGGCTGGCGGCAAGAATTCTCCATCGGCGCTGATGAAAGGCTCGCAGGTCATCATCGCCGATACCATAGCGCCCTGTGTACTCCGACCCGTCGGCCAGAAAGGCGCCGTATGGCCCCACACTTGCAGCGACCAGCGGCCGCAGACGGTCCCCGCGGTTGCCAGGCTCGTCCCAGAATCGATCCCGAGTTTCGACGGCCAGACGGACAGAAAGACGCAATAGCTCGATCCCTTCCTTGTCG
>JAPUIV010000124.1 GCA_027296665.1 Acidobacteriota bacterium
GATGCGCCGGGGCGGGGACGCGGAAAGTTTTCTCCGGTTCCTGGAGAAGTTGCGCCGCGCCGTGCCGGGAATCACCCTCCGCTCCACCTTCATCGTGGGGTTTCCCGGGGAACGCGAGGCCCACTTCGCGCGTTTGCTGGAATTCCTCCGGGAGGCGAAACTGGACCGGGTAGGGGCTTTCGTCTATTCATCGGAAGAAACGACCCCGGCCTTTGAATTGCCGGACGATGTGCCGGAGAAAGAAAAGGAGGCGCGGCGGGAACGATTGATGATGCTGCAGAGGGAAATCTCCCTGGAAAAACAGAATGCATTGATCGGTTCCCATCAGACCGTGCTGGTGGAGAAGGCCGGAAACGGCGACAGCCGGGCACGCGGGCGCCTGGAAGGCCAGGCTCCCGAGATCGACGGCTGCGTGTGGATGGAGGGGCCCACCCGGGTCGGATCGTTCGAAACGGTCCGGATCGAGTCGGCCGGGCCCTACGACCTCAACGGGCGGATCCTCGGGAAGAAACGGGCCGGAGGCGATGCGAAGAATTTTTGACCGGGCCGCGGTCTTCATCGCCCAGGGGATCTTCGTCGGCCGCAGCCCCGTGGTGCCAGGCACCGCCGGAACATTGGCGACGATTCCCCTGTACTGGGCCATGGCCGCCTGGTTATCCCTTCCCGGCTACCTTCTCGTCACCCTGATGGTGACCCTGATCGGGATCTGGTCGGCCCACGTCACCGAGCGGGTCACCGGGAAGGAGGATCCCCGCATCGTCATCATCGACGAGGTGGCCGGATTCCTGGTGACCATGGCCGGACATCCCTTCGGGTGGAAACGGATCCTGGGAGGATTCCTGCTGTTCCGGATCTTCGATATCATCAAGCCTCCTCCCCTCCGGCGGCTGGAGCGATTGGGGGGAGGTCTCGGAATCGTGGCGGACGATATCGGCGCCGGTATCTATGCCAATCTCTCCCTACTCCTGGCGGTCTGGCTGTTTCATCTGGCCTTCCCCGGGTAACTTTGATGCAGGAATTCACCTCCCTCCAGGAATGCCGGGATCGGTTCCCTTCCTCCATCTGCACGGTGGGGAACTTCGATGGGGTGCACCGGGCGCACTGCGATCTTCTCCGCCATATCACCGCCTCGGCCCGGAAGACCGGAGCCGTATCGCTCCTCGTCACCTTTGATCCCCATCCCGCCAGGCTCCTGCATCCATCCCAGGCCCCTGCCCTGTTGACGACGACCCGGCAGAAGCTCGAACTGGTGGCGGAACAGGGAATCGCCGCCACCCTGGTGATACCCTTCGACACCGATTTCGCCGCCTTGAGTCCCGATCGATTCGTCCGGGAGATCCTGGTATCGAACCTCAAGGTGCGTTCAATCTATGTCGGCCCGGAGTTTTTCTTCGGCAAGGATCGGCAGGGGGATGTCGCCGCATTGAGGGAACTGGCGAGAGAGACCGGACCGGAAGTCCATGTCCTGCCGCCGCTCATGTACCAGGATCGTCCCATCAGCAGTTCCCGGATCCGGGCCGACTTGCGCGAGGGAAAGATCGAATCGGTGAGGCAAATGCTGGGACGTCCTTACTTCGTCGACGGGACGGTGATCCCCGGACGCAAAAAGGGGAAGGAAATGGGGTTTCCCACCGCCAACCTCTCGGTGGAAAACGAGATGGTCCCGCCCGATGGGGTATACGCCACCGAGATTGTCCGCAAGGGCCGGAGGTACGGTGCGGTGACCAACATCGGATCCCGTCCGACCTTCCGGGGCGCCGGTCACGCGGTGGAAACCCATATTCTCGATTTTCGGGAAACGATTTACGGCGAATCGATCCGGATCGGTTTCCTGGCCCGGCTCCGGGAGGAACAAAGGTTCGCCGGCGGGGCGGAATTGCGGGAACAGATCCAACAGGATATCGATGCGGCCCGTCGTATCCACGCCGATCGGGAATGAATCGCGAGTGAAAGGGAGAATCGTCTTGCCCGGAAAGCCGCCCACTTTTCTGTTCCTGGTGATCGCCGGGGTATTTCTCGTTCCCTATTCCGGGTCGGCCCAGGAGGAGGAACTCTCCCCCGCCACCCGGACGGCCCTCGGCATCCGCGCCCTCCGCCAGGGACTGGAGGAGGGCGCCGATGAGGTGCGTGAATGCGCCTCGGTCGGACTCGCCGGGTTGGACCTGCCCGAAGCGTTTCTCCTCCTGGAGCAAAGCCTGAGCCATGCAGACCGGAAGGTTCGGATCGCGGCGGAGAATGCGCTGATCCGCCGGGGCGATCCGTCCATCCTGCCTTCGGTGCAACGGAACCTGCAGGCCCGAACCTGGCGGATCCGCCGGGAAGCGCTCCGGGACTATGCCCGGATCGCCGGCTCCGAGGCGGTTCCCACCCTGACCCGGTTCCTGCTCTCACAGAAACAGCCGATCTCGGTGCGGGCCGCCGCCGCCGACGGCCTGGGCATCGTCCGGGACTCCGGTTCGGCCGCCAACCTCCTGGCCCAGCTCGAAAGCGATCAACAGGTCCTGCGGTTGCACGCGATACTCGCCCTGGGGGAAATCGCCTCGCCCGGGGCCGTCGCTCCCCTCCGCGAATACCTCCAGGATCTCGAGGACAGATACGAGCAACTTCTCGTCCTCCGCGCCCTGGCCCTGACGGGCGACCCCGAAGGATTCCAAGGCCTGGAGCGGTACCTGCTGTCGGAAAACCGCCGGCATCGAACCCTGGCGCGCCGGACTTTCCTGCAGCGCGGAACTCGATATGCCCACGCGGTGTTCCGGCGGGCCTTGCCGGTGGCCAATCCCCCCGCCCAGTTCGAATTGATACTCGCCCTGGTGGAGGGAGGCGACCGGCAAAGCGTGCCGGCCCTCCAACTGCTTCTCGAATCGGGCGAGACTCATGTACGGGAGGTGGCCGCGGCCGCCCTGGTCCGGTTCGGAAACCACGACGGCTACGGCATCCTTCGCAAACGCATGCGGGAATCGGTATGGCGGTATCGCGATCCGGTGGTCCTCATCCTGGCGGAAGGCCAAGATCCGGTCATCGGGTATATCGTGCAGGAACGCTTCCGGAAGGGAGAGGGACCGGAACGTTTCTGGGCCGCAACCGTTCTCATCCGGTTCGGGTTTTCCCCCGCCGCGCGGTTCCTGGAGCGGATCGCCAGTCAAAAGGACTCCCCATTCCGGCATCGGGCCGCGGAGGCGCTCGCCCGGGAGGGCGATTGGTCCGGTCTGCCTGCCCTGGCGGATCGCCTCGGAGAGGGGTGCGGTTCGGGATCCACCCCGGAGCTCTCCCTGTTCCGTTCCGCCCCGCCGGAGAAGGTGCTGCCGATGCTGGATTTTTTTCTCCGCCGGGGTTCCCCCCTGGCCCGGGTTAATTCCGCCGCCGTCCTTCTCGCGATCCTCGGGGACACTGCCTCCCTCCCGGATGGACCACCCGATCTCGATTGACCCTTCTCGGAACCGCGTGCTATCATCCCGGCGCTCTCATCTTTTCGCTCAGGAACACCCGCCTGGAATGGCTTTCCCCTGTGCAGGATGGTGATAACCTTTGTCAGGGAAGCTGATCACATTCGAGGGAATCGAAGGATCCGGTAAGAGTACCCAGATCCGGCTCCTATCCGAATACCTTGAGTCCCGAAAGGTGGGCCACCTGTTGACCCGCGAGCCGGGAGGCACCCGGCTCGGCGACCAGATCCGGCGCCATCTGCTGGACGCGGAGGAACCCGGGGAGATCTTCCCCGAGACCGAGCTCCTGTTATTCCTGGCGGTCCGGGCGCAGCATCTGCGAGAGGCGGTTCTTCCAGCCCTGGACGCCGGCCGCGTGGTCCTCTGCGATCGGTACAACGATGCCACGCTGGCCTATCAAGGATTCGGACGGGGTCTGCCCTTGACCAGGATCCGCGAGATCCAGCGGGCCGCCGGAATCGATCGGGGCCCCGACCTGACCCTGCTCCTCGACATGGAGGTCGGCCCGGCCCTGGAAAGAACCCGGAAACGGGGAGATGGCGCCGGCGGCCAGAGCCGATTCGACCGCGAGGGGGAAGAGTTCCACCGGAAGGTACGAGAGGGATACCTGAAGATCGCCGAATCCGAACCGGCCCGGGTCCGGCGCATCGATGCCGCCCGGCCCATCAATATAGTCCAGGGCGCCATCATCAGTATCGTCAACGACTTTCTGGACCTCGGCAACACAGACTGAGGGCAGATTCCTCGATAGGAGACTGGAGTTGGATTTTCAGGAGATCTGGGGGCAGGAACAGGTGGTGCAGTATCTCCGGTCAAGCCTGGAGAAGGAGCGTCTCGCTCCGTCCCTGATCCTGCACGGTCCGGAGGGAGTGGGCAAGACCTTCCTGGCGCTCCTCCTGGCCAGGAACCTGATCTGTGCCCGCGGCAATGGACAAGCTTGCGGGAATTGCTCCGGCTGCCGGAAGATCGATCCACCCAACTCCCACCATCCGGACCTGCGCCGGATCCATCCCACCGGACGCGAGATCCGGATCCAGCAGATCCGGGATCTGGTCCGGGAGATCCAGGTCCGGCCCCTGGAAGGGAGACGCAAGGTATTTCTCATCGAACCAGCCGATCGGTTGACCACCGAGGCCTCGAACGCTCTTCTCAAGACACTGGAGGAGCCGCCCTCCCGCGGCGCCATCCTCCTGATCACCCCCAACTATCATTCCCTGCTGCCGACGGTGCGTTCGCGCTGCCAGGCTCTTCGCCTGCAGCCATTGGCCGCCGACCTGGTGGCGCGATTCCTCATCACGGCGCAGAACCTCCCGGAGGCGGACGCGGAATTGATCGCCTCCATCACGGAGGGCCGCATCGCCCGCGCCGCCACCTTCGATTTCCCCAGGTTTCACAAGCGGCGGAAACGGCTGCTGAACCTCCTGGCCGATCTTCAGGGGCGGCGGTACGGGGCGGCGGTCCTTCGCAACGCCGAACAGATGGCGAACTCGGCCGAGGACCTGGTGGAGGAACTGGACACTCTTCTCCTCCTGTTCCGCGACATCGCCAGGCTGGTCTATTCTCCCGGGGAGGCCCCGATCGCCAATCGCGATCTGCGCGAGGAACTCCTCAAGCTCGCGGAAAGGTTTTCCCACCGGGCCTATCAGATGGTGGAACGGATCGAGGAGACCCGCCGGGATCTGCAAAAAAACGTCAACCGGTATCTGGCCACCCAGGTGCTCCTGTTTGATCTTGCCGGCGCCGGCCACGCCGGGGACCCGGGATCCGGACCGCTCCGCCGCCGGGTTGCCCTCCCCGGGCATCCGTGAGGATCCCGGCGCCTGTTACCTTAAATTTTTATAGCCAATGTCGATCATTTTTCATTATCTGAAACGGTATCGCCGCAAGTTTTTCCTCGGTTGCCTGTTCCTTCTGGCTACCAATAGTCTCATCCTGACCATTCCGAGACTCCTGAAATACGCCATCGAGGAGATGGAACAGAAAATCTCCCTCGACCTGGTGGCAAAATACGCCATCGCGATCGTCGGGGTTGCCACCCTGCAGGCGGTGGTTCGAGCCTTTTCCCGCCTGCAGCTTCTCGGCATGAGCCGCGAGGTCTCCTTTGATCTGCGCAACCGGGTGTTCCGGCACCTCCTCGCCCTCCCCTCGGCGTTCTTCGACCGGCACCCGACAGGCGACATCATGTCGCGGTCGGTAAACGACATGCGCAGCGTGCGGAGCCTGTTCGGGCCCGGGATCCTGAACCTGATCAACACCGCCATCGTCTACATTGGCGGACTCTACCTGATGGCCCGGATCGACCTCCGCATGACCCTCCTGGCCCTGATTCCTTATCCCTTCCTTCTTTTCGCCATCCAGAAGATGGGAAGAATGGTCCACCAGCGAACCAGCGAGGTGCAGGAACAACTTGCTTCGATCAGCAACCGCGTCCTGGAGAACCTCAACGGGGTTCACCTGGTGCGCACCTTTTCACAAGAGGAACAGGAGATCGAACGGTTCGATCTTCTGAACCGCGAATACTTCCGCAGAAACCTCCGCCTCGCCATGACCCGCGGCGGTATCATCTCCCTCATGGGGGCGGTGGGCGGCCTGGGG
>JAPUIV010000125.1 GCA_027296665.1 Acidobacteriota bacterium
GGATCCAGGTGGAGCATCCCGTGACGGAGATGGTGACGGGGATTGACCTGATCAAGGAGCAGATCCGGGTCGCGGCGGGGGACATCCTTCCCTACACCCAAAAAGACATTCATTTCAGCGGCCACAGTATCGAATGCCGCATCAACGCCGAGGATCCCTGGACCTTCCGGCCCTCTCCAGGGCTGATCCGCACTCTCCACCTTCCGGGCGGACCGGGAGTCCGGGTTGACACCGCAGCCCATCCGGAATGCATGATCTCCCCATTTTACGATTCCATGGTGGCAAAATTGATCACCCGGGGAAACAACCGGATGGAGGCGATCTCCCGGATGAAACGATCCCTGGAATCGATGGTCATCGAGGGAATCCAGACCAACATTCCGCTGCACCTCCGACTTCTGTCTCACCCCGATTTCGTCCGCGGAAACATCTCCACACATTTCATTGACGAGATCCTGAACCGGAAGCGGGAACGGGCCGTTTCCTGAGAATGGCTTCCCTGTCCCCTGCCGGCCCATATCGGACCCATTTTCTGAATCATCCCCTACCCGCCCTGTACGCGATCTCCGATTCCAGATGGGCAGAGGGCCGTTCCCATGCGGAGATCGTGAACGAATTCCTGGAAGGCGGGGCTCGATGGATCCAGATTCGGGAGAAGGAAGCCGCTTCCGGCAGATTCCTGGCGGAAGCGCGGGTTTGTGCCGAGCTCGCGCGCCGCAAAGGCGCGCTACTCTTCATCAACGATAGGCCCGATATCGCCTGGCTGGCAGGTGCGGCCGGTGTCCACATAGGCAGAGAGGATCTTCCGGCCGGAACGATCCGGGGGGATCTGTCCGGTCGGCTCCTTATCGGCCAATCCACCCATTCGGCGGCGGAGGCCTTGCGACATCATGGGGATGTCGATTATGTCGCGATCGGCCCCATCCTGCCCTCACCCACCGCGAAGCGCGGCTGGAAGCCTCTCGGGCCGGAAGTGCTCCACCGGCTGCGCGGGCGCCTGGCGGTTCCCCTGATCGCCATTGGCGGGATCCGGCTGACGACAGCCGCATCGATCCTGGAAGCGGGAGCGGACGGGATCGCGGTGATCTCCGATCTTCTTCAGGCCAGCTCGATCCGGAGACGTGTGCGGGAATTTCTGGAATTGATCAGGACGGTGCGCCGCGGCCGTGGGAGCGAATCGGTTTGAAGCCGGAGAGGATCTACCTGGTGGGGTTCATGGGAGTGGGTAAAACGACCACGGGAGCGCTCCTCGCCCGCCGGCTTGGTTGGTCCTTCGTCGATCTTGACGATGAGATCCGGAAACAGGAAAAGATGTCGATCCGGGAACTCTTCCGGATCAAGGGCGAAACCTACTTCCGCCGTCTGGAGGGGCAGGTACTCCGGGATATTTCCAGGAAGGCCAGTCTGGTCATTGCCACCGGAGGAGGAACCTTCGCTATCGAGGAGAACATCCTTTATATGCAGAGAACCGGAGTGGCGATCCGGCTGCGGTGTTCCCTGAAACAGGTTCTTTCCCGTTGCCGGGAAAGCCAGGAACGACCCCTGCTGGATGACACCGAATCGATCCAGGCCCTCATGGACCGGAGGGAACCCTTCTACCGCCGCGCCCCTGTCCAGATGGAAACGGACGATGTCTCTCCCGGGGAGACGGTGGAAAAGATCCTCATCGCCTTATCGGTACGGTGACACCCTTCCAATTCCGCTTCATTCCTCTCATCCCACCCACCAGCCATTGGCGAACATCGACATGAACAGGGCGGAGAGGGGAAGGCTGAAGGAAAGGTAGGCGGGAGAGAATCCCTTCCAGCGGGCGCAACCTAATGACAGAAGATGAAACAGGGGAAAGACGGCAAGACTCAGGCGGCTGAATGACCAGAGGCTGGTACACAGGGGAGCCAGGGTCATCATTGCGGCGAACAGGGCGTAGCTGGTACGGAGATGGCGAAACATCAAGGGAAGAGCCAGGATCAAGGCTACCGCCGCTACCAGATCGATCCAGGAATTATGGGCTCCGTGGATCGCGGGGGCCTCCAGGAAACGGGAAAAAGCGCGCCAGGGGCCGCTCCCACCCCCGCGCCAGCGGATCTGCCGTTCCAGGGGGGCAAGGAAGTTTCCGTAGGTGGACAGGCAGAAGGTCAGGAATCCAAGCGTTCCGAGCGGAATCAGACCCAGGGGGATCCAGGAACGCAAGGGTTGCCGGGGAGATCGAAACAGTTCCCAGGCAAGGGGGATCAGGAGCAGGCAACCGAGAGGACGAGTCAAGGCGGCAAGACAGGCGAGCCCTCCGGAAGCCCACCATCGCTCCCGCCGTGCCATGTACAGGCTTCCGATCGCCAGCATCAGGAATAGTGATTCGGAATAGACGGCGGAGAGATACAGACTGGTGGGGAAGGCAAGCACAACCCAGGGAACAAAGCGGGCGGCCTCGTTGCCGTGGTCGAGACGGACCAGCCGGCCCAGAAACCACAGGGCTACCAGGAGGGATAGGTTGGAGACCAGGACGCCTCCCCCAACGTCATTGCCGACCGTGTTGCCCGCAAAACGGACCAGGAGCGGATAGAGAGGGAAGTATCCCGAGGCATCCTCTTCTTCGTAATTTTCATAACCATCGAGAACCTCCCGGGAACCGGCGTAGCCCCGGTCCGCGATCAGCAGGTACCATTCAGAATCCCACTGGCTCCACACTTCCAGGGGCAGGGCCTGGGGGGAGTGGTAGCGTAAATTCCCCGGCATCAACCCTCCCGCGGAGGGGAGTAGTTGCGCGGAGAGCAGTCCCACAACCAGCAAGGCACCCCGCGTCGAGCCCCAGGCCAGGAGAAGATTCCCGATTTCCGACCGGAGATGCCCGGGTATTTCCTTCCAGAAATGGATCCGCATCAGGGAACCTTTCCCCAACCGGCGACCGCAGAAAATTTCTTTCCTGAAGGTCCGCGCCGGAGGACTTCCACCAGATAGCTGAGGGGGATCACCGACAGGCAAATCAGGGGAAAGAGGAACCTGTTGCCGGAATGGCTCAGGCTCCAGTACCGATATTTGCAGAACAGCAGGAATAGGGCGGTGCAAGTAGAAAGAATGAGGGTCGCCTCGCGAGGCCGTTGCCGCCAGAACAGGATCGATCCAGGTAGGGCAAGCCAGAGCAGGGGAGAGGTCGTCAGGATTCCCCGGCCGGGCAGGAAGAGTTGTTCCCTGAACCCCTTCCAGAAAGGGTAATCGAAGAACTGGCGATGGGTGACGAGAGAAGAAACGCCGTCCGCCAAAGCCAGGGTCCGGTCGTACCCCGTGAGCCAGGGGGCGCCGAACATGTACTGCTGGAGCCCTGCCACCAGCAGGAAGATGGGCAGCCCGCCGAGAAGAAAGTCGCGCCCCTGGCGCCATCCCCTCCCTGACAGCAGGTAAACCCCAGCTCCGGCGAAGAAGATCCCGTTGGGGAGTTTGGCCCATACGGCCCCCGCCAGAACCATTCCGGCCAGGGTGGATCGGCCGCCGAACAATAAAGCCAACCCCGCGACCACCAGGAGGCTGCCGAACAGGTCGGGGGAGTAGTTATAAACATAGGAGGGGAGAAAGGTGGCGAATAGCACCAGCAGAGCCGCCAGGGAGGCAGCAGGGGGCGTGGTGAACCGGTCCGCGATCCGGACCAGGAGAAAAAACAGGCTCAGTACAACCACCAGGTTGAACACCAGGGCGCCGTCGAGTCCAAAAAGGGCGAAAAAGGGGAGGCTGACCAGCGGCATCAGGACCGGATGCTTGGGAAACCATTCCCCCCTCGTACCCAGGGCTACCTGGGTGGAATGGACCTCAAGACCGCCCCGGATCTGGTTTTTCAGGTTGAAATCCCCGTCCTGGAGAATGGACAAGGCCGCAGCGGCGTAATAGGGGCAATCCCCCTTCAGGAAGGTGTGGGGCCGGTATTCTCCCAGGGCAATCGCTGCCAGGGTGATTCCTACCGCCAAGGGGAGAACTACCCTCCACCAGCGGTTCTCCTTTCCCAGAGGGTCTAACGGCTCCCCCCCGCAGGTCTCCTTCCGGATTTGACTCTCGAGTCCGGCAGGCGATGGGCGCTTCCATTGATACATATTCATTATCATTAAAAAATCTATTCCAAAGTTTGAATTTTGTCAAATATAACTAACATTTTATATCTTGACAAAGACAAAATTGGTCATTAGATTCCGTACAGTGTCGGGTATTTACAATTAATTGTCTATATATGTTTTTTTTCTCATTCTTTTCCCGATTTTCACGGAATTCCGGAGGTTGGATCCACTGAGAAGTCGATCTCCCGGGGACTGAAACCCACTGATCTGATCTGGTCCGTTGCCGGGAGAATCCCGAACTGACCAGTGCGGGTCACCCGGACAGGAAGAGGCGAACCATGGCAGTCAAGCTTGGCGAAATGTTGATCCGGGCCAACCTGATCACGGCGCAACAACTTGAAGAAGCCCTGGAGTATCAGAAGGCCCACGGCGGCAGACTTGGATTCAACCTGGTGAAACTGGACTTCGTAAAGGAAGACCAGATCACCACGGTTCTATCCCAGCAATACGGGGTTCCCGCCATCAATCTGCATGAGATGGAAGTCCAGGAGGCGGTGATCAAGATGGTTCCCTCCGAGGTGGCCCAGAAATACCTGATACTTCCGGTCAGCCGGACCGGGGCCACCCTCACCATTGCCATGGTCGATCCCACCAACGTATTCGCGATGGACGACATCAAGTTCATGACCGGTTACAACGTGGAACCGGTAGTGGCTTCGGAGATCGCCATCAAGGAGGCGATCGACAAGTACTACGGCTCGGTGCATGCCCTCGAACTGAAAAAGGTCATGGACGAGATGGCGGAGGTGGGTGAAGCGAACCTCGAGGTCCTGGAGGAGGAAGAGGAGATCGATCTGGCAACGCTGGAAGCCTCTTCCGAGGAGGCTCCCGTTGTCCGCCTGGTGAACCTGATCCTCACCGATTCGATCAAGCGGGGAGCCAGCGACATTCACCTAGAGCCGTATGAAAAAGTGTTCCGGGTTCGTTTCCGCATCGACGGGGTTCTGTACGAAATCATGAATCCTCCCATGAAGTTAAAGGATGCCATCACATCCCGTCTCAAGATCATGGCCAAACTGGACATCTCCGAGAAACGGCTCCCGCAGGACGGCCGGATCAAGATCAAAGTGAAACTCCAGGGGAAAACCCGGGAGATGGACTACCGGGTTTCTTGCCTGCCGACCCTGTTCGGCGAAAAGATCGTTCTCCGGCTTCTGGACAAAGAGAACCTGATGCTGGACATGAAAAAGCTCGGGTTCGAGGCCGAATCGCTCGAAAAATTCGAAAAGGCGATCTTGAAACCCTACGGGATGGTCCTGGTGACCGGCCCCACGGGTAGCGGGAAGACCAACACCCTGTACTCCTCCATCAGCCGGGTAAACACCCCCGAGACGAACATCATGACGGCGGAGGATCCTGTGGAATTCAACCTGGAAGGGATCAACCAGGTTCAGATGAAGGAGCAGATTGGATTGAACTTTGCCGCCGCCCTGCGCTCCTTCCTGCGGCAGGACCCGAATATCATCCTGGTAGGTGAGATCCGGGATTTCGAGACGGCGGAAATCGCGGTAAAAGCCTCCTTGACCGGCCATCTGGTCCTCAGCACGCTTCACACGAATGATGCCCCGAGCACCATCAACCGGCTGATGAACATGGGGATCGAGCCCTACCTGGTGGCGACCTCCGTTCATCTGATCTGCGCCCAGAGGTTGATCCGGAAAGTGTGCAAGGAATGCAAGGAACCGATGCAAATGCCCCCCCAGGCCCTGGTCGACATCGGGTTTTCCGAAGGCGACGCGGCGAAGATGACCGTGTACAAGGGGCGCGGGTGCACCAATTGCAACAACACGGGATACCGCGGCCGGATTGGCCTCTACGAGGTGCTCGAGATCTCGGATGAAATCCGGGAAATGATTCTCTGCGGCGCTTCGGCGATGGAATTGAAGAACAAGGCGATCGAAGGAGGGATGATCACCCTGCGGGGAAGCGGCCTCCAGAAACTGCGTGAGGGATTAACCTCTCTCGAGGAGGTCCTTCGGGAAACGGTTCTTTAGAAGGCGGCGGAAAGGAATAGGAGAATTTCATGGCAGTCACCTTGCATCAATTATTGAAAATCCTTGTGGAACAGGGCGGAACCGACCTGCATATCACGACCAATTCTCCTCCTCAGGTGAGGATCGACGGGAAGCTGGTTCCGTTGCAAATGCCCCCGATTTCCGCTCCCGAGAGCAAGCACCTCGCCTATAGCGTGATGACCGACAACCAGAAGCACAGATTCGAGGAGCATCTGGAGCTTGATTTTTCCTTCGGGGTGAGGGGATTGGCGCGGTTCCGGGCCAACGTATTCCAGCAAAGGGGTGCTGTCGCGGCAGCCTTTCGGACGATTCCCTGGGAGATAAAAACTTTCAAGGAGTTGAATCTTCCCCAGGTGGTTTCCGATCTGTGCGATAAACCGCGTGGGCTCATTCTCGTGACCGGTCCAACGGGAAGCGGAAAATCGACGACATTGGCTGCAATGCTCGACAAGGTCAACAGCGAGAGGCATGAGCATATCGTCACCATCGAGGACCCGGTTGAATACCTTCACAGCCACAAGAAGTGCGTGGTCAACCAGCGCGAGCTCCATGCCGACACTCATTCCTTCGCGGCAGCATTGCGATCCGCCCTTCGCCAGGATCCGGACATCGTTCTGATCGGCGAAATGCGGGACCTGGAAACGATCGAGTCCGCTCTTCGGATAGCCGAGACCGGCCACTTGACCTTCGCCACCCTGCACACCAATTCCGCGGCTCAGACCATCAATCGGATCATCGACGTCTTCCCTCCGCACCAGCAAGCCCAGATCCGGGCGCAGCTTTCCTTTGTCATCGAGGGGATCCTCTGCCAGGCCCTTTTGCCCCGGGTCAACAGCAAGGGAAGGGCTCTCACCATGGAGATCCTGGTCCCCAACGCGGCGGTACGCAATTTGATCCGGGAAGATAAGATTCACCAGATCTATTCCATCATGCAGACCGGGCAGGCACAGCATGGAATGCAAACATTTAACCAGTCGCTTGCGACGCTCTACTTCCGTAAACAGATCTCCTTGCAAACGGCGGTGTCCCGGTCCTCGAAACCGGAAGAACTTCAAGAGATGATCAACCGGGGAGCGGGACTGATCAACGATCCCCTGGCGTCGGCCAGGCAA
>JAPUIV010000126.1 GCA_027296665.1 Acidobacteriota bacterium
CGTGCAAGAAGCGGCGGCCCGTTCGCGAGTGTGCCGGGGATGTTGCCTGGGAAAGTTCAATCGGCTATCCTTCGGTCGGGAGTTCGCCGGATGCCAATACGAAAAGCCGTGTTTCCCGTGGCCGGCCTTGGAACCCGTTTCCTGCCCGCCACCAAGGCCCTGCCGAAGGAAATGCTTCCCCTGGTCGACAAGCCGGTCATCCAGTACGTGATCGAGGAGGCGGTCGCCTCGGGGCTGGAGAACATCATCCTGGTGACCGGTAGGCGGAAGAACGCCATCGAGGATCATTTCGATTGCTCCTACGAACTGGAAAAGACCTTGGAGGCGCGGGGGCGGACCGATCTCCTGAAACAGGTCCGTTCCATCTCCGACATGATTCATCTGTCCTACGTTCGCCAGAAGGAAGCGTTGGGTCTCGGCCACGCCGTGCTGGCGGCGAGCGCGGTGGTGGGTGAGGAACCGTTCGCGGTCTTTCTCGGCGACGATATCATCAAGGCGAAAGTGCCCTGCATGAAGCAGATGATCGACCGTTTCGAGAAGTACGGCACCTCCTTTCTGGCGGTGGAACGGATCGACCGGAGCCGCAGCAAGGCCTACGGGATGATCAAGGGTACGGAGGTCGAGGCAGGTGTGTACCGCGTGGAGGGCTTGGTGGAAAAGCCGGAGCCGGCTGCCGCCCCTTCCGATCTGGCCATCATCGGCAGATACATTCTGGAGCCGGAGATATTTGAATTCATCCGGAAGACGAAGCCCGGCGCGGGAGGGGAGATCCAGCTCACCGATGCCCTGGAGTTGATGCTTTCCCGCAAGCCGATACATGCCTTCCGGTTCGAAGGAAAGCGATACGATACCGGCAACAAACTGGGGTTCCTGAAGGCGACGGTGGAGTTTGCGCTGGAGCGGGAAGATTTGGGAAAGGAGTTCCGCAGGTTTCTGGCCGGTCTCGACCTCGGTTCATCTTGAGACGGCTAATTCTTCTTCTTCGAATCGGTCTTTTTACTGGTTTCCTTGCTGGCGGCCTCCTTTTTTTTCGGAGGCTTTTCCTCCTTTTCCCTCTCCTTGGCCATCTTTTTTCCCGTGCCGTAGTCGGTCACGTACCATCCGGTGCCGCGGAAACGGATGGCGGGCGCGGAGAGCAGGCGTTTCCCCTGGCCCCGGCATTTGGGGCATTTGTGGGTAGATTTCGCGTCGACCTTCTGGATGATCTCGAATCGTTCACCGCATTTTTCGCATTCGTATTCGTACAACGGCAAGTTTTTTCCCTCTACGAGTAAGAAGTGGCCCATTCTAGTCCAATGCCGGTGCCTGTCAAGCGGCCTTTTGCCGGGAACCGCGGCCCAGGGGAGAATTGATGGATCGATTTCGGGTGACGGGCCGTGTCCGGCTGGCAGGCTCCATTCCGATCAGCGGCGCCAAGAATGCCGCCTTGCCCTCTCTCTGCGCCTGCCTTCTCACCGGCGAGAAACTCCAGATCGAAAATGTTCCTCCTGTCCGCGATGTGCGAACCACCCTTCGACTCCTGCAATATATAGGTGTCGATGTGGAGGAGACGGCGGAAGGTTCGGTCCTCTTGAAGGCGGCCGGCCTGGAAAAACCGGAGGCGCCTTACGACCTCGTGAAAACCATGCGGGCCTCGGTCCTGGTACTCGGCCCGTTACTTGCTCGGACCGGCAGGGCGCGGGTCTCACTCCCCGGAGGGTGCACGATCGGGGCGCGGCCGATCGATTTTCACATCGAGGCTTTGCGCCGGATGGGCGCTCGAATCGAGGTGGAGCACGGTTACGTCACTGCCAAATCGAGCCGGCTGCGGGGCGTCGAGTACCATTTTCCGGGCCGGTCGGTCACCGGGACCGAGAACCTCTTGATGGCCGCGACCCTCGCGGCGGGGACCACGGTCCTTCACAACTGCGCCACTGAACCGGAGGTGGCCGACCTGGCGCGGCTGCTGCGGGCAATGGGGGCGAAGATCGAGGGGGCCGGAACCACCACCATCCATGTGGAGGGGGTCGATGCGCTGCACTCGGCGGCGCACCGGATCATCCCCGATCGGATCGAGGCCGGCACTTTCCTGGTGGCGGCCGCCCTCACCGGCGGCGACGTGACCTTGCGGGAATGCGCGCCGGAACATCTGGGAACGGTGCTCGATCTGCTAGAGAGGTGCGGCCAGGGCATCGAGAAGAATGACGGGGAGATCCGGATCATTGGCAAAGTGCCGCCCGCCCCGGTCGACATGGCCACCGGCCCGTACCCGGAGTTCCCCACCGATCTGCAGGCACAATTCATGGTGTTGATGACCCAGGCGACCGGGACCTCGGTGATCCGGGAGACGATCTTCGAGAATCGGTTTCAGCACGCCGCGGAGCTCCGCCGGATGGGCGCCTCGATCTCCCTCTCGGGCCGCAACGCGACCGTCAAGGGGGCGTCCCGCTTGTCGGGTGCCTGCCTGATGGCGACCGATCTCCGGGCCAGCGCCTGTCTGGTCCTGGCCGGGTTGGTCGCCGAAGGGGAGACGATCATCGATCGGGTCTATCATGTCGACCGGGGGTATGTCCGGATCGAGGAAAAGCTCCGGAAGCTTGGCGCGCGCCTGGAAAGGATACAGGGTTCGTAATGAAAGACTGCCTGTTCTGCCGGATCCTGAGAAGGGAGATCCCGGCGAAGTTCATTTACCAGGATGACGAGGTCTCGGCCTTCGCCGATATGAATCCGCAGGCGCCGACCCATTGCCTGGTGATACCGAATTTGCACCTCTCCACCCTGAATGAGATCGATGACGGGAACCGGGCCCTGGCCGGTAAACTCATTTCCGTCGCGGTCCAGATCGCGAAGGACAAGGGACTGGCTGAAAAAGGATACAGGCTGGTGGCGAACTGCCAGGCCGCGGCAGGCCAATCGGTCTTCCATGTCCATTTTCATCTGATGGGAGGCAGGAGCTTCGACTGGCCGCCAGGCTAGTGAGGGGAGATCGGATCGATTCTCAATGATCGATCCCCATCTCCTTCGGGGAGGCCTTGATGATGAATACCTCTTTTTTCCCGTTCGGGAGGGTCCGTTCGACCCGGTGCAGCATGACTCGTTGGTGGTTCTTGGTGGCGACGATGGTGTGAACCTGGAGGTCTTCCTTCCCCGGCTGGGGCTTTTCCCTTCGCGCCTTCCTGACCGGCTGCATGTTCCAGTCCTGAACCTTCATAACTGACACTCCCTCCGGGGAAACAGCCCCCTGATTTGTTTTTTCGACCCTCCGAGGATCCCCCTTTTATACCATTTCCGGGGACCGCATGTCAAGCAGAAATGCCCGTCAATCAAGCATTTCCAGGTGATCTAACGCCTTTCCCGCGCTTGCCTCCACAGGGCGGGGTTGATAGAATCGGCGGGCGAATCCGGCCGGCCGGGCGACACGGGAGGAATCAAAGATGCGGGAAGCTGTGATCCTGGGTGGTGTGAGGACACCGATTGGGCGCTTTCTCGGGGCCCTGAAGACCCTGCCTGCCACCGAGCTCGGGGCGCGGGTGGTTGGCGAGGCAATCCGCCGGGCCGGGCTCCAGCCCGAGGATATAGACGAGGTGATCATGGGAAACGTTCTGGCCGCCGGCCTCGGCCAGACCCCGGCCCGCCAGGCGGCCCTGGGCGCCGGGATTCCGCCGCGCGTGGCGGCGTTGACGGTCAACAAGGTGTGTGGTTCCGGTCTCAAGGCGGTGATCCTGGCCGCCCAGGCGGTGCGGCTGGGAGACCAGGAGTGCGTGGTGGCGGGCGGCATGGAGAGCATGAGCCGGGCGCCGTTCCTTATTAATGATATCCGGGAAGGTTTGCGCCTGGGTAACGGCCGGGTGCTCGATTCGATGATCACCGATGGACTGTGGGATGTTTACAATGACTTTCACATGGGCTGCACAGGCGAGGTGGTCGCGCGGAAATATTCGGTCTCCCGCCAGGCCCAGGACGAATACGCGCTGGCCAGCCATGAAAAGGCGGTCGCGGCGATCGATGCCGGCAGGTTCCGCGACGAGATCCTGCAGTTAGAGATCCCTCAAAAGAAGAAGAAGGAGCCGATCCGGTTCGAAACCGACGAATCTCCCCGGCGGGACTCCAGCATGGAGGCGCTGTCACGGTTGCGCCCGGCCTTCGACAAGGAAGGGACCGTTACCGCCGGCAACGCCCCGGGAGTCAATGACGGTGCCGCGGCGCTGGTGGTTACCAGCGCCGAGAAGGCCGCGAGTCTCGGCCGCGCGCCGTTGGCCCGGATCCGGGCTTACGCCACCACCGGCATCGAACCGGAGCTGGTCATGATGGCCCCGGTCGCGGCGGTGGAGTCGGTGCTGGAGAAGACCGGTTGGAGCCGGGATGATGTCGATTTGTTTGAGCTGAACGAGGCCTTCTCGGTGCAGGCCCTCGCGGTGATGGGTGAACTGAAACTGAAACCGGAGAAGGTGAACATCAATGGCGGAGCGGTGGCCCTGGGCCATCCGATCGGAGCCAGCGGCGCCCGGATCTTGGTGACGCTCCTGCACGCGATGCAGCAGAGGAAGGTTGGCAAGGGGATCGCCGCGCTCTGCCTCGGCGGCGGTAACGCGGTGGCGATGGCCGTGGAGATCGGCTGAAGGGAAGGGGACCTGCGGGTGGATATCAAAACGGTTGGCGTCATCGGTGCCGGGACCATGGGTCACGGCATTGCCCAGACCCTGATCCGGCATGGCTTCGGGGCTGTCCTGGTCGACGTGGATCCCGGCATGGTGGAACGGGGCCGCGCGAAGATCCACCAGGGGATTGAGCGGGAACTGGAAAAGGGAAGGATCAACAAGGAAGAGAGAGAGCAGGCCCTGGCCCGGTTGCGCATTACCACGGACCTCGAGGCGTTGTCCGAGGTTCCCTTCCTGGTCGAAGCGGTGTTCGAAGAGGAGCAGGTGAAGATCGATCTGTTCCGCCGGATCGATTCGATCTGCCCGCCCGCTACTCTCTTTTCCAGCAACACCTCCTCGATCTCGATCACCGCCATGGCCGCCGCCACCCGGCGCCCGGACAAGTTCATCGGCATGCATTTCATGAATC
>JAPUIV010000127.1 GCA_027296665.1 Acidobacteriota bacterium
CCGGCCAAGCTGTCGGGCATCGCTTTGGCTCGCGCTGCTTGTGCCCGCGCCTCGGCATCCCGTCCCAACTGCAGCAGCCCGATGGCGAGGGCGGCTCAGGGCTGTTGCGATCGGCCCAGCTCGCAGGCCCGGGATTCGGCATCGGCCGCTCCCTGGAGGTCATTCTCCCCTTTGAGGGCCCGGCCCAACTGGTGGTAGAAGTACCAGTTGAACGGCTCCAGGGCCACCGCCTGGCGGGTGCGGGCGACCGCCTCCCGCTGCCGGCCGGCTTCGTGATAAAAAACTCCTAGGTCGGAAAGGACCGGGGCGTTGATCGGATCGAGGCGGAGAGCTTCCTCGAGATCGGTGATCGCTCCCTTCATGTCCCCGATGATCCGCGCCGGCCAGGAGCGAAACTGAAGGAATTCGACCCGGGCCGCTGGGGTCAGGTCTTCCCGTTCCAGGAGCCGGTCGAGCATCTCTATCGATCGGACCGGATCCCTTGCTTCATGGAATGGTCCCGAGGTCAATTGCGACTGAGGTCCCTGTTCCGGCTTCTTCGAGGCGGCCAAGGTGATCCCGGCCTGAAAGAGGGCAAAATAAGGATTCTCCGGATCGATCCTCTTCAGGGTCGTCAGACTCTTCTCCAGGGTGGTCAGGTTGGCCGGGGAAAAATCCTGTTGCCAGTGAAAATAAAGCGCCTTGGCTCGCAGGGCTTGGGCGTCGAGTTCGTCCGGGAACTGTTCGATCAGATCGCGGGTGGCCTCCAGGGACGCTTCTATCTGGTTGCGCTTGAGGGCGCCGAGGGCCCGGCTGAGGTCGGTGGAGGCCGCCATTTCCGGCCCGCCGGTCAGGTTCGCGGTGGAGTCGTACAGCCGGGGAGATGCGGCCCCCAGGATCTCTGCCACCTGGCCGGCAAGAGAGGCGGCCAGGGCGGTCAGATTCCCCTCTTTTTCCTCGACCTGAGTGCCCCAGAGGATCCGGTTTGCCTGGGTATCGAGCAGGCTCAAGCTGGCCTGGACATTGTCGCCGTCCCGGGTCAGGGCGCCGGTCAGGAGACGGCCGGCCCCCGCCTGCCTCGCTGTGGCGCCGGGATCGGTTCCCGGTCGATCCGGTCGAAGTGCTGTTTCGGGAACCGGAAGGACATGGATCCCCTTGAATTGGGCCAGGTTCACGGCGATCGCCTCGGCGAATGCCTGGCCCACGTACTCGGCCCCCTCGGTCTGTCCCCGGACTTTCATCGGCAGGACGAGAATGCTGCCCGGATCGATCGGTGGTCCGCCGAACTTGCCGGCGACCCAGGCACCGATCGCCGCCCCGGCAAGCAGGACGATCCCGGCCGCGGCAATCCATCCCCGCCGGGATCGCGAGGCGGCAGGCAGCGGCTTGCCGAGATCCTCGAATAATGGGGAGGATCCCGATTCGAGGTCCCGCCCGAGACGCTTGAGGTCGACCGCGAGATCGTCCATCGTCTGGTACCGTTCCGCGGGGCGGTTGGCGAGTGATTTCTCGACGATCCGGTTCAGATCCAGGGGCACCCTGGGGACCAGCTCATGAATCGGCCGGGAATTGCCTTTCTGGATCTCCGCTGCCACTTCGGCATTCGAGTTTCCCTGGAATGGCCTCTGTCCGGTGGTCATCTCGTACAGGACGGCGCCGAGAGAAAAGATGTCGGTGCGGGGATCCATCTTTTCTCCCCGCACCTGCTCCGGCGACATGTAGGGAACGGTGCCGGAAATGGATCTCTGTTCCGGACTCTCCCGCTCTATCTTTCTGCCGGCGATCATGGAGCGTGTCAGCACCGCCGTTCCCGAGTCGGGATCTTCGGTAGAAAAGAGAGTGGCCAGGCCGAAGTCGACCACCTTGACATCGCCGTCCGGGGTCACCAGGATGTTGGCCGGTTTCAGGTCGCGGTGCAGTAAGCCCTTGCGGTGGGCCTTGGACAAGGCCTGGGCGGTCTGCAGACCGATCTCGGCGACCTTTTCGGGCGGCAGGGGGCGGCCGACCAGGACCTTATTAAGAGGTTTCCCCTCCACATGTTCCATGACGATGAAATCGAGGTCCCCCTCCCGGCCGAATTCGTACACCTGGACGATGTGGGCGGTGCTCACCGACGAGGCGAGTTTCGCCTCGTCCAGGAACATCTTGCGCCGCTTCTCATCCTGGGAGGTGCTGGCGGGAAGGACTTTTATTGCGACCGTCCGTCCGAGGATCGTATCTTCCGCCTTCCAGACCACCCCCATTCCCCCCTCGCCGATCTTCTCGAGAAGGCGGTAATGGGACAGTCTGTTTCCGGATTCAATCGACATGATCCGCGGCAGCTTTCTTCATCTTTTCGATGAGCCGGCCGAAGTGCTGGTCGCCGTGCAGGACTTCGAACCAGGGATCGTCCAGTAGGTAATCATAATCGATGTCGCCGAGTTCAAAGTCGATGCGCAGTTCACGGATCGCGTCGTCCGGGCGGTTCATCAGGGCGTACACCCCGGCCAGGTTGTAACGGGCATCGGGGTCTTCTGGGAAGAATCCGGTGACTTCCAGAC
>JAPUIV010000128.1 GCA_027296665.1 Acidobacteriota bacterium
TACGCCACCGGCACCATGCGCCACATTGATCGCGACACGCTGGACTCCCTGTCCCAGCTCTCCATCGAGGAGGTGCGGCTGATGGTGGAGGAGGCTCGCCGCTGGCGAATGGACGTGGCGGCTCACGCCTACGGTGGGGAGGGGGCCTACAACGCCGTGGCCGGCGGCGTCCGCAGCATCGAGCATGGCATGTTCCTCGACGACCGCACTCTCGACCTGATGGCGGAAAAGGCACCTTCTGGTCCCCGACCATGACGGTCTACCTGCCGGACGAGGACGATAGCCCCGAGGATGCCGCCTTCCGCCGGCGGATCGGTGAACTGCACCGCGACACCTTCCGGCGCGCCATGAAACGGGGCGTGAAGATCGCCTTCGGGACCGATGCCGGCTCGCTGCCGCACGGCGAGGGCTGGCGGGAACTGGTCCGGATGGCGGAGTACGGCATGCCGGCGATCGACGTGATCCGATCGGCCACCCGCGTTGGGGCCGAACTCCTGCGCAAGGAGGACGAACTCGGCCGCATTGCCCCCGGATACCTGGCCGACCTCATCGCGGTCTCCGGCCGGCCGGACCAGGACATCACCGCCCTGCGAAACGTTACCTTCGTCATGGTGGACGGAAAGGTCGTCAAGCGGGAAAAATGACCAGGTTGCCTCTCCTCAGGAAGGCCCCTCTTCCCACCACCAGAGCGGTTCCAAGGGTTTCTGCTCCGGCCAGACCTGGTCGAGTGAATCGGCATTGAACAGCTCGCCGTTTTTCATGACGAGGCCGATGGTGTTGGTGTTGTGGATGTCGTCGAGAGGATTTTTCTCGAGTATCACCAGGTCGGCGAGTTTCCCCGGTTCGATGCTTCCCAGATCCTCCCCATAGCCGATCATCTCGGCGCCGTGCAGTGTGGCGGCCCGCAACACCTCCATCGGCTTCAGCCCGCCGCTGGCCAGCGCCCACATCTCCCAGTGATATCCGATCCCCTGGATCTGACCGTGGCTGCCGATGCCGACGCGGCCGCCGGCGCGGATGATCTTCGCGGCCGAGGCGGCGATCTGGGAGAACACGTGCTCGTCCTCGCGGAACCAGGGCCGCCGGCGGGTCTTCATATCGATCAGGTTGTGCGGCATGAACCGGTTCAGCTTGGGGATGTCGTGCACCTCGGTCGTGGTGTAAAAAAAGTTCTCGGCCCAGGGCCCGCCGTAAGCGACCAGGAGGGTCGGGGTGTACCCGATCCCGGAGCGCGCGAACAGTTCCACGACGTCCCGGAACAACGGGACGATCGGCAGGGCGTGCTCGTTGCCGCGGAATCCGTCGATGGCGTGGGTCAGGTCGAGTTTCAGGTCGAGGCCGCCCTCGGTGGTCGGCATCATCTCCAGTTTCTTGGCGGCCTGGACCACGTACTGCCGCTGCTTGCGGTTGCCGACGATGTACGATTTCAGGTGGCGGGTGCGGTAATATTTCTTGTAGCGGGCGAAGACCCCCTCTGCCTCCTCGGCCGACTGGAAATTGTTGTTCGAGAAGACGCCCGGCCCGGTCGAGTAGGGGCGGGGGCCGAGGATATCGCCGGTGTCGACGAGATCCTGGTAGGCGAACATGTCGTTGGTGGCGGTCTGCACGTCCAGGCCGGCCGTGACGCCGTAGGCCAGGTTGGCGAGGAAACTCCAGTTCTGGACGTCCATCACCCCGCGCCGGATCTCGAACCAGTGGGCGTGGGTGTCGATGAAGCCGGGAACGATCGTCTTGCCGGACAACTCCTCGATCCGGGCATCCGCCGGGATCTCCGCCCGGCCGCGCGGGCCGACCGACCGGATCCGGTTGCCGGAGATCACGATGTCGGCGTCGCGCAGGACCTGGTCGCCGCGCATGGTGATGACGGTGGCCCCCCGCAGGACGATGATCCCCTCGGGGGTGTGGCGGGGAAATTCCAGAACGACCTCGATCTCCTCGACATGTTCGGAACTCGCCCCGTAAGCCGGTGGCTTGTTCTTTTCCTCGTTCGATTCCTCGCCGTCCTCACCGTCTTCACCGTCCTTTGTCTTGTCCTTTTCCGGTTTCTCGAACGAGATGGTGTCGAACGGCTGGCGGAAGAACGAGGAGCCGACCGCCCAGGTCACCGTCTTGCCGTCATCGGCCCATCCGAAGTAGTCGGCGCCCAACCGGGTCAGCCGCGCGGCCGGCAACGCCGGCTTGTCGATGTTGACTTCCGGGGCGTCGCTCCCCACGGGCGGGACCGCCACCACGTAAAGCTGGTTGCCGACATGGGCCAGGGCCCATTTTCCATCCGGCCGGATGCGGATGTCGTCGGCCGGGACCGGTTTTTCGCTGAAATAGAATCCGGGTCCGGTCACCTTGACGTGCTCCCTGCGGTCGGTACCGTCGAACCGGACCGAGATCAGGCCTTTGTTGGAATGCACATACACCCGGTCTTTTTCCAGGCCGAAATGGGGCTTCCCGAGGCCGCGCGACGGGACGATCAGGTTGGCGTCGCCCCCGTCCGCCGGGATCCATATCAGGTCCATCCCCGGCGTCTGGCCGAAATCGAAGGGACGGTACAGCCTTTCGTGCGCCGAACCGCGCAGGGCGACGATGCGGGCGCCGTCGGGAGACCAGACCGGATCGGTGTAAAAGGCAGGCGCGCGCGACAGTTGCCGCGGCCGTCCCCGGCCGTCGGCACGCACCTTCCAAATCTGGCCGCTCCCGTTCGACCAGGTGACATAGGCAAGCCACTTTCCGTCGGGCGACCAGGCGGGCTGGAATTCGCGGGCGTTCCCGCCGGTCAGGCGGCGGGGGATCCCGGCCGGGATCTTCATCGCGTAGATGTGAGTGAGGGCGGAAAAGGCCAGCCGATTGCCGCCGGGCGATGCGGTCGCGCCCTGGAGCAACCGGACTCGCACCGGCCCCTCTTCCACCCGCAGGGGGAACAGGAGTTTCGGGCCGAGGTCCTGCTCCACATTTGCGGTGAAGGGGATGGTCCGGGCATTGCCGGTGGCGATGTCGACGCGCTGGATCTTCCCGCCGTAGGAAACCAGGATCGCCTTCCCGTCCGGGGTGAAGGCGTATTCCGGCAGGAGGTCCCGCGTGAAACGGGATTCCTGATCATCCCGCTGCACCGGATACCGCAACCACCGATCCTCCCCGGTTTGCAGATTCCTGAGACGCAGGCCCGTCTTCGTCTCGTACCGCGTGCCGTAGACCAGGAGGGAGCCATCGGGGGAGATCACGGGACGGAAGGCGCTGCCCAGCGAGCGGGTGAGGATGTCCTCGTCGCCGGTCCGCATGTCGCGGCGGGCGATCTGCCAGAGAGGAAAGTTGACGTTGTACTGGAACCCGCCCTTCTTCATCGAGTAATAAAGATAACGCCCGTCGGGCGACATGATCGGCCCGAGGGCGTTGTGCCGCTGATTCCTGGGGGTCTTGGGGTCTCCCTTCGCCTTGGTCAATTGCACGCCCGAGCCGCCCCGCACGTGGTACATCCAGATCTCGAAGGTGCCCAACCCCCAGCTCGAACGCGACGTGAGAACATATTTTCCGTCCGGGGTCCAGGTGGGAGAGACGAACTCTGCCTTCTTGTCCTTCGACAACTGTTTCGGTTCGGTTCCGTCCACCCTGGCGATCCAGATATTGTCGGCCCCGTCCCGGTCACTGACGAACGCGATCGATTCACCGTCGGGAGAGAAGCGCGGCTGGCTATCGAAGGCCATCCCGCTGGTGATCCGGACCGCCTGGCCGCCCTCGGCGGGAAGGGTGTAGATGTCTCCCAGGATTGCGAAGATCAGGGTCTTTCCGTCGGGAGAGATATCGAGG
>JAPUIV010000129.1 GCA_027296665.1 Acidobacteriota bacterium
ACCTGATGAACCTTGGCGCCGACTCCCTCCATTTTCTCGGTTGGGGCACTGCCTTCTTCGACGCCGACAATGACGGCTGGCTGGATCTGTTCGTCGCCAACGGCCACGTCTACGCCGGGATCGACAAGCTGGGGATCGGCACTACCTTCCTGGAGAGGAACCAGTTCTTCCGGAACCAGGCGGGAAAGCGGTTCCTGCAGTCGGCCGGAGCCGGCGGGCCGGGACTCCAGGTCCGCCTATCCAGCCGCGGCGCCGCCTTCGGCGACTACGACAACGACGGCGACATCGACATCCTGGTGATCAATGTGAACCAGCCGCCCACCCTTCTTCGCAACGAGACCGGCAACCGCAACTCCTGGATCCAGTTCCGCTTGAAGGGAACCAGGAGCAACCGGAACGGGTTCGGCGCCAAGATCCGGGTGGAATGGGGCGAACACAAGTTATTCGCCGAAGCGCGGAGCAGTTCCAGCATCCTCTCCCAGAACGATTCCCGGATCCATTTCGGTCTCGGAGAATCGGTCGATCGCGTCGATCGGGTGGAGATCGCGTGGCCGAGCGGGATCCGTCAGATCTTGACCGATCTTCCGGCGAACCGTCTGCACGAGGTCACGGAATCGGAGGAAGGGAAATGAGTCGGAAGGGAACTCAGGGAGAATCGGAATCGGGAGCTGGCGAGGGGACCTGCTTCCGTTCCCCGCTACCGCTGTTCCTGTTAGTAGGTGGAACCAGGCCGCGGCGGGCGAAAAATTTATTTACCACCCAACTGGGCGCGTGGATCTTCCGGTAGGCGCCGGTCTTCGTCTCGAACACACCATCCCCGTTCATGTCCCACAGGCCGTACTCGAAGGGGGCCCGGCCATCCTCGTCAATGATGACGGCGAAGCGATTCCCGTCGATGCTCCATACCACGTAGAGGGGATACTGCCTCCCCACGAAACCGACTGCCTTGGTCTCC
Source organism: Acidobacteriota bacterium (assembly GCA_027296665.1). Classification (GTDB taxonomy): domain Bacteria; phylum Acidobacteriota; class Polarisedimenticolia; order JAPUIV01; family JAPUIV01; genus JAPUIV01. The sequence continues at coordinate 956 of JAPUIV010000129.1, forward strand.
TCCCCCTCGATCAACGGAGTGAGGTCGAGCCATTTGCGGCCCTGCCGCTTGCCTTCCTTCCATACCGGCACCTCCCACCCCTGCGGGCGGAGTTCCATCTTCTCACCGAAATCTTCCGCGGGAGAGGGAGAGGACGACACAGCAAGAGCCAGGCAGGCGGCGGCCAGGAACGGAACTGGTGAAGGTCTCATGATGATAATTATAGCCGGATTCCTCCCGGCCGGCCACTCGAGAACCGGATGAAAAATCAGGCCTCCATATGGCCGTCGGGATGGCGGTTGGCCGCTACGGTCCGATAATAGGGCAGCAGTTTCTCGCGGTAAATCTTGTCCAGTTTGTCCATGAGGGCCTTCGGCTCGGTATCGGTCACCACATGGGCGCCGGTATCTTTCCGGATGAAGCCGAGGATCTCCTGGATGTGATCGGAAATCCCGCCGGTGCCCAGGAGAACCCCGATCACCTTTCCCTCATCGTAGGCGATGGCGAACTCCCCCAGGGTCCCGGAACGGCCCCCCATGAGGATGACGAAATCACAGGAGCGGATGTTCTCGATCTCACGGCCCATCAGGCCGCTGCCGGTGTAAATGATCGCGTCGTACGCCCGGTAGGGGGATTTGTAGCGCAGGGCATGTTCCTCGAAGTTCAGGGCGGGAGAGATGCCGATGGTGATCCCCGACTCCTCCTTGGCTCCCAGGATCGCCTCGTGCGGCAGGCCGGGGCAGGCGCCGGTGATCAGGATCCAGCCCCGGCGGGCGATCTCCCGGCCCGTTTCCCGCGCCGTGGCCAGGATCGCGGCATCCAGGGCCCCGCCGGCCGAGCCCATGACGCCTGCCTTGATTTTAAGATGTTTCTCGTTCTCGACGTGCGGCGGGGAAAGCGACGGCGGGGGCTTCTTCATTCCGCGGACGGTTCCGGCTTCTCCCGTCGAAGGTGTTCGTAGATCAGATAGGCCCCGACACCCACCAGCCCCGCCGGCCAGATGATCCCCCACCAGCGCGACCAGGAGATCTGGATATTGAACACACCGACCCCGTTCAGGAAGAACAGCAGGCCGACCAGGAGCACGACGATACCCATGATGAAGGTTTTCTGGCCGCCCTTCTCGCCGCGGCCCCGGTTCCTCCAGGTCTTCTCCAGCCTGCCGCCGACATCCCGGACGGTCGACACCACCTTCTCGCGGGCCTTCTCGGTTCGATTGAATGAATCGGTCGATTCCTCTTCCGGATTCGGCGGGATCAGGAACCACGCGAGGAGGTACAGAATGACACCGACGCCGCCATAAAAAGCCAGTAGGATCATGACGATCCGGAGCAGCGTCGAGTCCAGATTAAAATACTCGGCCAGCCCCCCGCAGACGCCGGCAACCTTGCAATCCGTCTTGGACCGAAACGCCTTCTTGGCCATTCCCACCTCCTCTTCCTGAAGAGGTCCAGTATACTTCCGGGCCATGGTCAACCGCAACCCCCGCTTGACCCGGTTTCCGCCCGGGCATATGATCCGGTTTTCCCCGACACCGGACCCCTGAATGTTGATCGACCCGGAAAAATCCTGGCGCCCCGGTTCCCTGTTGCTGGCGGCTCTCCTGGCAACCGGCGCGGCCGGTTGCGGCTGGACGGAGGAGAAAGAGATGGCCGATCTGGTTCTCACCAACGCCCATATCCTGACGCTGGAGCCGGAGCAGCCCCGGGCGGAAGCTATCGCGGTCCGGAACGGCAGGATCTGGAAGGTCGGGAGTACCGCCGATATCCTCGCGGCCGCCGGACCCGATACGGAACGGATCGACCTGGGAGGCAAGCTGGTCCTGCCGGGTCTCACCGACGCCCACGGACACTTGATGGGGCTTGGCGACCACCTGGCCAACCTCGATGTCACCGGCACCCAGTCGGCCCAGGAAGTCGCCGGCATGGTGGCCGAACGAGCGGACGGCGCGGCCGAAGGGGAATGGATCCTGGGCCGCGGCTGGGATCAGAATGACTGGAGCACCAAGGAGTTTCCCGATCATAGCGGATTGACCCGCGCCGCCCCCGGTAACCCCGTTGTCCTGCGGCGGGTCGACGGGCACGCCGTCTGGCTGAACGCGCGGGCCTTGGAGATTGCCGGGATCACCGCAGCCACTCCCGATCCGCCGGGCGGGAAAATCGAACGGGCCGGGGGCCACCCCACCGGCATTCTGATCGACAACGCGGTCGACCTGGTCCAGAAGTGGATCCCGGAGCCGTCCCGTGACGAACAGCTCCGGCGCCTCGAGGCTGCCTCCCGCGCCTGCCTGCGCGACGGGCTGACCTCGATCCACGATGCCGGCATCGACTGGGACCGGGTCGGCCTGTACCAGGAAATGATCGACCAGGGCCGCCTGAAACTCCGGATCTACGCCATGATCGGTATCGAACCGACAGAGAATCGAACCGAGCTGCGACCGCCGATCGTCGATTACGGCAACGGCATGCTGGCCGTCCGCAGCATCAAGCTGTACATGGACGGAGCCCTCGGCTCGCGCGGCGCCGCCCTGCTCGAACCGTACGCCGATGACCCGGAAAACCGCGGCCTGCTGATCCACCCCGCCGCAAAGGTCACCGCCGTCGCCGCCGAGGCGATGGCCACCGGCTATCAAGTCAACATCCACGCCATCGGCGACCGGGGCAACCGGCTGGCCCTCGACGCCCTCGAGGAGGCAACGCGGCAGGCCCCCATAGGAGCCGCCCTGCGCCACCGGATCGAGCACGCCCAGGTGCTGGAGGATGCCGATATCCCCCGCTTCGCCAAGCTCGGCGTCATCGCCTCGATGCAGCCGACCCACTGCACCTCCGACATGTACTGGGCCGCCGAGAGGCTGGGAGAGACCCGCGCGCGCGGCGCCTACGCCTGGAACCGACTGCGGCAAACCGGCGCCCGGCTGGCCTGCGGTTCCGACTTTCCGGTGGAATCCCAGGCGCCCCTCGAGGGGATCTACGCGGCGGTGACCCGGCAGGATCGGAAGGGCTGGCCGGCAGGAGGCTGGCACCCGGAGGAGCGTATGAGCCTGGAGGAGGCGATCCGGTGCTTCACCATCGACGCGGCGTACGCCGCCTTCGAGGAGGAGCATCGCGGCACCATCCGGCCCGGCAAGAGGGCCGACTTCACGGTGCTCGACAACGACATCACCGCTCTGCCGCCGGAGGAGATCCTGAAGACCGGGATCGAGATGACCATCGTCGGCGGCGAGATCGTCTACCGGGCAGGAGACAAGAACTAGAATCGTTCCCTAATCGAAGAACCGGAGCTGGCCGCCGCTCAGCGGCACGATCTGTATCTCCCGATCTCCCTGGGGGCGCTTCCGGACCCGGGCGACATGGGTCTTGCCGACAATCGCCTCCATGCCCTCCCGGCGGGAAAAGGCCAGGAGGGCTGCCCGCTTCTCCCCCGCCTCTCCCTGCCCCATCTCCGCGACATAGCCATCCACCAGGCGGGCGCCCTCCTCCACCCGCGCCCGGATCGCCTCCGGACCCCTGGCAGAGACCGGTTTCCGGCGCGCCGGGCAGATCGATTCGTAATCGCACCACCGGCAGAGCGGGGTGACCTTGGGAGGAAACTCGGTGGCCGACTCGATCTGGCGGATCCGGCCGATCAGGTCATCCCGCAGGCTGAGCAACTGCTCCGGCGTCCGGGACGAGGTGATGCTCTTTCCGAAGTAGAGATAATGCCAGACCAGGCGGACCGGGGTATCGGCGCCCAGCCGCTCCTGCAACCCGAGATGATAGATGGCGAGCTGCCGGTCGCGGGCGAAGTCATTTTTCGACGGAAGGCGCTTTCCCGTCTTGAAATCATGGATCTCGTGGATGCCGTCGTCGGCCAGGACCAGCCGGTCGATGTAGCCCTGCATGCGGTACTTCCCCTCCGGGTCGAGTTGCACGGTGATCCGCTCCTCGATGCCGACCGTCTTGCCGCCGCGCGCCTCCTCCCCCAGCCGGAAGAAGTTCTCCAGGCAAGCCTTTCCCAACCGGCGGTAATCATCAGGGACGAACCCCGATTTGACCACCCGGACCCGGTCGCTCCAGTTCTTCTCCCACAGCCGGTCGAAACGGGACATCGCTTCCTGGACCGCCTCCGGCGTGCCCACCCCTGCACCGGCGCG
>JAPUIV010000013.1 GCA_027296665.1 Acidobacteriota bacterium
TCCCTCGAGGATCTGTGGCCCTTCAACGAGGAGGAGGTCGCCCGCGCCATCGCCGCCAGTACCATTCCGATTCTCTGCGCCGTCGGACACGAGATCGACTTCACCATCGCCGATTTCGTGGCCGACCTCCGGGCCCCCACCCCCTCGGCCGCCGCGGAGATGGTGATCGAATCGAAACAGGCGTTGGTGGAACGCCTGGTCTCGCTTTCCGCCCGCCTGCGCAACGGTTGCCGCCTCTGTCTTTCCAGAATGCGCACCCGGATCGAGGAACTTCTCGGCAACCGCTGCTTTCAGGGTGTGGAAAGCCGCCTCGCGGCAGCCCAGCAACGCCTCGACGAGGTGGCCCTGCGGGCATCGTTCGGCTGGCAGACCGTCCGGAACCGCGCCGATTCGGCCCTGCGCGATCTCCGGGGCCGCCTCGAATCGCTCTCCCCGCTCGCGGTCCTGGCGCGCGGCTACGCCATCTGCCAGGAGGCCGGCACCGGCCGCATCCTCAAGCGGACGACCGGCATCCGCCCCGGCGCCCGGGTCGATGTCCGGCTCCACCGGGGAGGGATCGCCTGTGAGGTCAAAGAGGTGAAGCGTTGAGTAAGATGAGCAAGATAAAGAAAAAGACGGCAAAAAATCCGGAAATCCCCTTTGACCAGGCCCTCAAAAAGCTGGAAGAGGTGGTCAAGGAACTCGAAGAGGGGGACCTGCCGCTGGAGGATTCGATCCGGCTGTACGAGGAGGGGATGAAACTCACCCAGGTTTGCAGCCGCAAACTGGAGGCGGCCGAACGTAAAGTCGAGATGCTGGTGCGGGATCAGGAAGGGAAACTCAAATCGGTCCCCTTCCCCCCGGGAGAACCGGAGGACTGAACGATAGTGTTGGACTCGCCCCAGTCGGTCGACGAATTGCAGGAGATCCGCGCCCGCATAGACGCGGGCCTGGAACGATTCCTCCCCTCACCGGATCGGGTTCCGGAATCGCTATGCCGGGCCATGCGCTATTCCCTGTTTCCCGGAGGCAAGCGTCTCCGTCCCCTTCTCACCATGGCGGCAAGCCGCACCCTGGGGGGAAAGGAATCGCTGGCGATCCCCGCCGCGTGCGCCATCGAGATGATCCATTCCTACTCCCTGGTCCACGACGATCTTCCAGCCATGGACAACGATGATCTGCGCCGGGGCCGTCCCACCAGCCACCGGAAATTCGGCGAGGCGCTCGCCATCCTCTCCGGCGACGCGCTCCTGAGCCTCGCCTTCCAGATCCTCGCCCGGCACCCCGAGGGGGAATCGAACGGCCCCCTTCGATTGCGGGTCCTGCAAGTGATCGCCGATGCGGCCAGCGCCGAAGGGATCATCGCCGGCCAGGTGATGGACATGGAAACCGAGGGGCAGCCGTTCACCGAACAGAAGCTGGTGGAGATCCACCGGCACAAGACCGGAGTCCTGATCAACGCCAGCGTGGTTTCGGGCGCCATGGCCGCGGGCGCGGACGAGACCGCCCTCGGGCACATCCGAGCGTACGGGGAGGCAATCGGTCTCGCCTTCCAGATCGTCGATGACCTGCTCGACGTCGAGGGAACCACCGAAACCCTGGGGAAATCGACCGGCAAGGATGCTCGCGCCGCCAAGGCAACCTTTCCCGCCCTGCTGGGGCTCGAGGCATCCCGCCGCCGGGCCGGCCGCCTGGTCGAACGGGCGCGGCAGGCGATCCGCCATCTCTCCCCCGGAACCACCCTGCTGGATGACATCGCGGGATCCATTCTGAAAAGAACGCATTGAGGAATAGGAGTGAAGGAGCGATTGGATCAACTCCTGTGCGAGCGCGGCCTGGCAAAAAGCCGCCAAAGGGCCCAATCGTTGATCCTCTCCGGCGTGGTCCGGGTTGAGGGCCGGAGAGTGGACAAGCCGGGTACCCGGATCTCTCCGGAAAAGAAGCTGGAGGTGCTGGCTCCGGATCATCCTTTCGTCGGCCGCGGCGGCGTCAAGCTGGCCGCCGCCCTGCGGCGGTTCGGCATTCAGACCCAGGGGTTTACCTGCATCGATGTGGGCGCCTCGACCGGCGGGTTCACCGATTGCCTCCTGCAGAACGGCGCCGAGCGCGTGATCGCGGTCGACGTCGGACGGGGGCAACTCGACTGGAAGCTCCGCAACGACCCCCGGGTGACGGTGATCGAACGATGCAACGCCCGATACCTCACCCGCGAGACGGTTCCGCACCGCCTGGACCTGGCCACGGTTGATGTCAGTTTCATCTCCCTCCGGATGATCCTCCCCCCGCTCCTGACCCTGCAACTCCAAGGCCCCATCCTGGCCCTGGTGAAACCGCAATTCGAGCTGCGGCGCGGCGAGGTTGGCCGCGGCGGCGTGGTCCGCGATCCGGCCCTGCAGGCAAGGACCGTGCGGGAGATCGCCGAGTTTGCCGGCGGGATCGGCCTCGGCGTGGAAGGAGTGGTGGAATCGCCCATCACCGGGGCCGAGGGGAACCGCGAATTCTTTCTCCACCTATCCCCGCATGCCCGCGACAAAGATATTTTTCGGAAAGGCCTCGAGGAGATCTTCGATGAAACGTAAACCGATTCGCCGCATCGGCATCGTCGTCAAGTCCCATTCCCCGCACGCCCGCAGCGTCCTGGGCCGGCTCACCCGGTGGCTGGACCGCAAGGGGATCCCCTACCATTGCGGCCCGGGAGCCGCGGCCCTTCTCCGCACCCGGGCCAGGGAGACCCGCCGGGAAGAGATCTACCAGCTTGTCGATCTTCTCGTGGTTCTCGGCGGTGACGGCACCTTCCTGAGCGTGGCCCGGGATATC
>JAPUIV010000130.1 GCA_027296665.1 Acidobacteriota bacterium
TTCAAATAAGTTGACGATCCGCGCGGCTCGATCGCGCCGTTGCATTTACCGGTTTCATGCAACCTTCTTCACACGACCCGAAGGGTAACATATATTGAAACCTGAGCAGGATCAACAAATCGCCCAGACCCCGATCCGGAACAAAAAAAAAGGAGCAGCCGAAGCTGCTCCCAACCAAAGAATTTTGATTTTCAAGATCGAATTCCGGTCTCGGCCCTATCGGATGGTTTCCTTCAACGCCTTGCCGCTGGAGAAACGGACCACCCGCCGGGCGGGAATCCGAAGAGGTTCTCCGGTCTGCGGGTTGCGGCCTGTGCGGGCTTTCCTGCGCGTGACGGAAAAGGTTCCAAACCCAACCAGGCTGGTCTTCTCGCCCCGTTTCAGGGTCTTGCGAATACTGGAAAAGACGGAATCGATCGCTCGACCGGCCTCGACCTTCGTGATCTTGGCTTCCTTGGCAACTCGTTCAATGAGCTCCCCCTTGTTCATCAAATACCTCCTTGTTTTGAGAAACCAAATGACTCTGATACCCAAACCCATACGGCTTATACCAGAGCCAGAATCGCCGTGTCAACCATAATCGACAGGGCCCTACCCGGGATCTCCCCTCCCGGTAAAGGATCCAGACAAGCCGATCGGGCAAACCCTGATGGGGTAAGAACTTGTACCTTGAGAACAACTTCTCATTGACAGCGATGCGACCCCATCATTAATATGGTCGTTCTCATCATGAACATTCGCCACGCCATCCTGTACGGATTCACGGCAACCTTTCGGCAGAAAAGACTGATTCTTCTTCTGTATCTCCTCAATCTCGCGTTCGGGCTTCTCCTGATTCTTCCCCTTCTTCCCATCCTGGACCGATCGTTTGGCCGGTCTCTTTCCGGTCTCGGCATCGAATCTCGCCTCGAAGTCGGAGCGATCGCCGACATGCTCCGGGCCCACGGGGCGGGCCTCTCCCTGTATCACCATTTCGCCAGCGCCCTCAGCCTTCTCTATCTGGTCCTGGGCTCGGTTCTCGCCGGAGGGATCCTCCACCTTCTCCTCGCACCGAGCCGGCGCGCCTTTCTGCCGGATTTCATGGGAGGATGCGGCCGGTTCTTCTTCCGCTATTTCCGGCTATTCCTGTTTCACCTGGGCTTCCTGGTTCTGGTGGCCGGGGGGAACCATCTGGTGAATCTCGGGATCCAGCACCTGTTCGAGGACAGTTCCCACGAGATCCTCGCGACCATCTCCTTCTGGGTGAAACTCCTCCTCCTGTTCATGATTCTGCTCACCGGGGCCGCCATTCTCGATTACTCCCGGATCCTCACCGCCATTCACGACCGCAACCACATGTTAAGGGCGCTGTTCACCGCAACCCGTTTCCTGGCCGCGAACGCGGGAGCCGTTTTCGCCCTCCGGTTCCTGGCCCTGGGAGCCGGCGCTGCCATCCTTCTGGTTTACTGGGGAGCCATCCGCCTGGTTCTGCCCGATTCGGCATGGATTCCCGTGCTGGTTCTCCAGCAGGGTGTGGTCCTGGGAAAGATGATTCTCACGGTGTTCCTGTACGCCTCCGAACTGAACCTCTACCGGGGCCGGGAAATGACCGAGGACATCCGGTTGATCTCCCGCCTCTCTTCCCAGGAGGCCTTGCGCGCCGCCCTGGACTGAGGAGGACCCGAATGACCCGTCTTGGAAAACCGACCTTCCTCCTGGCTCTCCTTCTCCTGGCCGCATACGGCCGCCCCACCATGGGCCAGGAGGCGCCGGCGGCGCGGTCCGACCGGATCGCCTCTTATGAAATCGACGTCGAATTGAAACCGGAAAATCGCACCGTCGAGGGAGAGGAATGGGTCAGTTTCCGGAATGCTTCCGGGCGCACCCTGAACTCCCTATGGTTCCACCTCTACGCCAACGCCTTCCGCAACTCCGACACCCTGTACATGCGGGAAAGCGAGTCGGGCCAGGACCTCCGGGCCCGGGAGGAGACCATCCAGCGGGGCACCTGGGGGTACATCCAGGTGGAGTCGGTCCGGTTGGAGGACGGGACCGATCTTTCCGCCGCCACCCGCATCCAGGAAACTCTCATGGAGGTACCGTTGCCGGATCCGCTCCCGCCGGGCGAGACGATCCGGATCGGCATCCGGTTCCGGACTCGCCTGCCCCGCACGATCGCCCGAATGGGTTACCGCGGCGACCACTACGACGTCATGCAGTGGTTTCCGAAAGTCGCGGTTCTCGTGGACGGAAAATGGAATGCCCATGAGTTCCACGCCGATTCGGAGTTCTTTGCCGATTTCGGCACCTATGACGTCTCTCTGACCCTGCCGGCCCGATACGTCGTGGAAGCGACCGGGATCCGTACCGAGGACGATATCGATCGATCGAGCGGCCTCCGCCACCTGCGGTATCGCGCCGAGGATGTGCACGATTTTGCCTGGATCGCCGATCCGAACTTTCTCCGGGCAACGGAAACCTATCGAGGCGTGGAGATCGTTTACCTGCACCAGCCTTATCACAAGAACAAGGTGGAAAGAGTCATGGCCGCGGTGCGGGCCTGCCTCGATTTCTACGGCGACAACCTGATGGAGTATCCCTATCCCCGGATCGTTATTGACGATCTACCGATGGGGCTGGGGGGAGGCATGGAATACCCGATGTTGTTCACCATCTCCGTCCATTGGGGCCAGCCCCGCTTCGACCGCTACCCGGAGAATGTCACCATCCACGAGTTCGGCCACCAGTACTGGTACGGCATAATGGCCTCCAACGAATTCGAGGAACCATGGCTGGACGAGGGGATCAACACCTATGTCTCCTCACTGGTGGAGGAGATCTACTGGGGCGGGGTGGAGCCAGGGCCGATCCAGCCGACCCTGTTCCGTTACGCCGCCTCCCACATTCTCGCCCACGGACTCGATTTCGAATTCGGCCCCGTCCGGTTCGGGCTGACCGATCTCCTCGGGGTCCGGGCCAGCCCCTTCCGGCTGGGCGGAGGAAATCTCGTGGGGTTCCGGTGGAGCGCTGGGGATCTTCACCTGCCGGGGTTCACCGACCCCACCCTGCAGGATGCCCGAAGGCGGTATGGCGCGGTCGCGGGGACCGACCCGATCGCCCAGCCCTCATGGGAATTCCTTACTGGAAGTTACGCCTCCCTGGTCTACGACAAGACCTATCTGTTCATGAAGACCCTGGAAGGGATGCTGGGGCGGGAAACGGTTCTCGCCGGCATCCGTGATTACGTCAGGGAGAACCGATTCCGGCACCCCACCGGAACCGATCTCCTTCGGGCCCTGGAACACGCTTCGGGCGCCGATCTGTCCGAAATTTTCGATCAACTCCTGTACGGCACCCAGACGGTCGACTTTTCGATTTTCAGCGCCAGGAGCGAGCCGGTCAAAAACCCTGCCGGATATCCGTTGCAGGACCGGGTGGGGGATGCGGTTGCCGAGCCGGTCCGCACCGATCCCGATCCGGTCGATCCGGAGAGTTTCCGGACCGAGGTGATTGTTTACCGGGGCGGAGAGGCGGTCCTGCCGGTCGAGGTGGAACTCAGGTTCGAGGACGGTTCGGTGATCCGGGAGAACTGGGACGGCCGGGAGCACTGGAAGCGGCTGGTCCATGTCGGGCCGAGCCGTCTGACCTCCGCCATGGTCGACCCCGAATTCCGCCAGGTCCTCGATCTCGATAGAAACAATAACTCCTGGACGGCGAAGAGGAACTGGAAGGGGGTGGCCAAGCTCTCCACCATCGTCCTGTTCTGGTTCCAGAACCTCCTTCACCTGATGACCGCCCTGTCCTGACCTCGGGACGGGACGGTTTCTTGACACCCCCAAACCCATGTGCTAGATTCCCCCTTTGCGCGAGGTAACTGTTGACACAGAATAGTTTGTCAGCATTCGGAGGACTCTTCTGACCCCTTCCACTCAGACCAGAGCGGCGGTGCGGAAAAGAGGCGACCGGATCGCCGTCATCGGGGCCGGGAAGATCGGCGAGACCCTGATCCGGGCCCTGATCGAATCGGGGATGGCCTCTACCAGCAGGATGATCGCCACCGCCCGCAGCAGGGAACGCCTCGATTTCCTGAAACGGGACCTCGGAATCCGGGTCTCCCGGAAGAACTCCGAAGCGGTGGCCGGCAGCGATATCATCCTCATCTGCGTCAAACCGCAAGTGCTGGCGGAGGTGTTGGAGGACATCCGCGATTCCCTGACTCCCGGGAAGGTGGTGATCTCCGTCGTGGCCTCGGTTTCCACCGCATCGATCGAGACCGCTCTGGGCCAAAAAATTCCGGTGATCCGGACCATGCCGAACACCCCATGCCTCCTGAGGACCGGAATGACGGGTATCTGCGGCGGACGGTACGCGAAAGAGGAACATCTGGCCCTGGCCGAACGTATATTCCGTTCGATTGGCTTGTGCGTCCGGCTCGAGGAACGGCATATGGACGCGGTGACGGGACTGAGCGCCAGCGGCCCCGCCTTCGTCTACATCATCATCGAATCGCTTGCCGAGGGAGGAGTCAAGGTGGGGCTTCCCCGCGAGGTGGCCACCCAGCTGGCCGCCCAGACCGTGCTGGGAGCGGCCAGGATGGTTCTCGACACCCGCGAGCACCCGGCCAAGCTGAAAGACAGCGTGACTACCCCGGCCGGCTGCACCATGGACGGGATCCTGGAACTCGAGGAGGGAGGCCTCCGGGTCACCCTGATCAAGGCGGTGGTGCGGGCCACCGAACGAGCGCGGGAATTGGCCAATGATTGAGACCCGAACTTGACCTTTTAACCTTTTGAGATAGGATTTGAACCTGTGAATGGGAGAAAGATTTTCGGCCGCGATCGATCGGGCCAAAGGAGGCATCAAGATGTGGGATAAAAAGGACCAGCAGGATCGGCAGATTCCGACGCCGGCGCAGAAACCGAGGCCGCCGGTCACGTCAACCGGGGATTATGTCAAGGGACGTCCGGTCAATATCGGTCCCTCCATCCAGATCAAGGGTGAGCTGACTGGAATGGAGGATCTCACCATCGACGGAACCGTGGAGGGAAAGATCGAGCTGCGGGACCACAATCTGACGGTTGGACCTAACGGCAAGATCAAGGCCGACATTTACGCCCAGACCATCATCATCACGGGTGAGGTTCGGGGAAACGCCAACGCCAAGGAAAGGGTGGAGATCGGGGAGACCGGCACCCTTTACGGCAACATCGTTTCCCCCAGGATCTCCATCGCTGACGGGGCTCATTTCAAGGGAAGCGTCGACATGTCGCCCGCGAGCCAGAAGGAAGTTCGTCCCGATCGGACCGGCAAGGAAACCGCTGGGAGGAAGTCCGCCAGCGCCGACGTCCAGGAGAGGACGACGGTGACCGCCTCGCAGGCGAAGCCGGGAACCCATTTCAGGGAATTGAACTGAAAAGAGCAGATTGGGCGAGGTGTACAAGAGCCATATCCTTCGCTCCTTCCTGCAGAAAATGAGCCAGCATTCCGGGGTTCAACTGCTTGACCTGGGATCGGTTTGCGGTCCGAACCTGGAATTTTTCGCCCGGCAAGGGTTCAAGATCTTCGCGGAAGATATTCTCGCGAATCTGCGCCCGCCTCCCGCCCTGCCCCCTCGCATGAGAACCCAACGCCGGCGGAAAAAAAAGATCGAGATGCCGGCGATCCAGCCCTTCCTCCATCCCGACGAGAAGTTTCAGGGGGTTCTTTGCTGGGACGTCTTCGATTTTCTGGACCGGGAGGAAGCGACCCTTCTGGCCCAGGAGGTGTATCGGGTTCTCGCTCCCGGCGGTTTTGCCCTGAACTTCTTCAATTCCCGAAAGGTGGAGTCCGCGGAGCTTCTGTATCGCTATCGGATCCTGGATCCCGACTCCCTGGACTATTCCCAGACGGGCACCCGGCGCCTGATCCGCTACTCATACCAGAACCGGGATATCATGCAGATCTTCGGGAAATTCCGGATCGAATCTTTTTTTTACCTGCGGAACCGGATGCGGGAAGTCCTCACCTGCAAGGCCGCCTAGACAACAATCACAGGTCCTGCCTGGCGCGGTCCAGACCCTCGGCCGCGCCCGGATGATCGGGCTCCCTGAGAAGAACGGAACGAAACTCTCCCATCGCCTCGATAAGCGACTGCCTGGCGGTTTGCGGCTGGCCCTGTAGCAGTTCGAACTCCCCCTTTTCCAGCAACACCTGCCCCAGCGCCACACGGGTCTCGACCAGGGCGGGATTTCGGGCCAGAATTTCCCTGAGCCGTTCGGCCGCCAAGGGGAAATTCCCTTTCCCCCGCGCCAGGTCGGCCAGGCCGCGCAACGCTTCCCGATGATTTCCCGACAACCTCAACGCCGCCTGAAAATGGGTTCCCGCGCCAAGGGTGTCGCCGGCCAGGGCCAGAGTCGATGCAAGCAGTGTGCGCATGGGAACCGAATCCCGGTGCCGCCCCACTCCCTTCTCGAGAACATGAACCGCCGCAGTCAGATTTCCGGTCTGCCGGTGCAGGAGGGCGAGGTCCCGGTAAAAGGCGGGACGGTGGGGATCGATCTCGAGCGCGGCGGAAAGAAAGGTCTCCGCGTCTTCAGGATCCCCCCGTTGCCACCGCACCAACCCGAGAAGATGAATCATCGGGCCGTTGCCCGGATCATTGGCAACCGCCTCCTGGAGAATCTTTTCGGCGCGCCGCACCGCACCTCCGGCCAGAAGCTGCCGCACCCGCGTGAGCCGGGCCTGCAAACCCACCGCCCTGGTAAGAGTCATTCCCCTGGAGAAGGCGGGAACCGGCGCCCGTACCCGTTCGAGAAAGCCGCAACTCCTCAAGGTCCTGGAAAATTCCCGATCCAGAAACCGTGGCGGTCCGGGTATCGCCGCATCCGCCTCCATGCCCGCCGAAATCGTCGCCAGGCTGGCGCGCAACTTCCCCTCCAGTTCAGGATCCCACACCAGCTGATCGGCCGATTCCTCCGAATCTGCGGGAAGGTACTGCAGCTTTTCGCCCCAGCCCTCCAGGAACAGATAGGATCCCATCCTGAGACCGCGGAGAAAGGGGCCCCCCAGTTGATCCTCGGGATAGGTCGATTCGAGGTAGATCATCCGTTCCATGCCGATCTCCCCCTGCAGATAGGAGATGAGACTGATCCTGTCGCCCGGGTGACCGTCGGGGATTGCCGTGAGGCCGAGGAGCGTGGAACGGAGATCGACCAGGCTGACCGGCTCGGTGATGTCCCCGGTGGCCCGAACTTGACCGGCCGGCAACTTGAGAAACAGGGGAACATGCACCGTCGCTTCCCCTAAAAATAATCCGTGGCCCGTCTCTCCCTGTTCCCCCAGGCCCTCGCCATGCACCCCGGCAAGCAGGATGATCAGGGGGTCGTATAAGTCGTTGCGGCGCAGGAAATGGAAAAACGCTCCAATCTGTTCGTCCAGGCGCAGAAGTGTTGAAGCGTAATGACCCGAACCGGGCAGGGAATGAAGACGGGAACTCTCCTTCTGGACTCCCGCCTCGAGGAACGGCGCGGTGTACTGAATCCACAGGAAAAAGGGTTTGTCCTTTTGTTCCCGCAACCATTCGATTGCCCGCCGGGATACCCACTCGGGGGATCCCGGCGCGCATTCCGATCGCCGGACCCGGATACTTCTGGAATCATCGAAATGGTCAAATCCCTGGTCCAACCCGAAACGGTGATCGAGAAGAGGCGAGGAAACAATCGCCCCGGTTCGATACCCGCTCTGGTGAAAAACCTCCGCCAGGGTGACCCGGGCTTGGGGTAACGGCGCGGAGACCATGCCGCGCAACCCATGGCGAGGCGGGTAATCACCGGTCATCACCGAGGCGTGGGCGGGAAGGGTCAGGGGGGAGGGAGTCACTGCGGCCCGAAAGGAGATCGCATCGCGTTCGAACGATTCCAACCCGGGCACGGCGGTGAAACGGGAAAAGTCTCCCCGCAGCCCCTCCACCGTCACCAGGATCACGGAGGCGCCCGGATAGATGAACGAAGATTCCCTGTGAGGCCCGGAAAGGATACGAAAAACGGGCCAGGCAGCGAACCCCGCCAACAGGATCGCAAGGAAGATCGATTTCAGGTTGATGCGCCTGGGCATCTTGCCTCCATCTTCCGCAAGATCCTATCACACAGGGTCAGGGCAACTCCCGCCGGATCTCCGACCAGCGACGGCGCCCCGTCTCCCTCGATTCCCGGAACTCGGGATTGTTCAGGAGCCTCGCCGGTGAGAGGTCAAAATATTCACGCCATGCGTTGTCCGCGTTTCTCAAAAAGACGGGGTCCGATGTCAGTCCGTACAGTTTCTGGTAGATCAGGGCCATATTGAACCGGGCGCCGAGGAGGATTCTCTCCGATTCCGCCCCCGTAAGGATACCGGTCACCCCTTTCACCCTCTGGAGATAGAACAACGCCTGCAGGAACTTGGTCTGGGCCAGCAACGGTTGAGGATCTTCGAGACGGAGGCCGAGATCCAGGTAGGCCTGGCCGATACCGGCAAACACCTTCACCAGGCTCTCCATCCGTTCATGGAAGATCTCCCCGGCGTTCAGAAGTTCCTGAAACCGCAGGATCGCCTCGCCGGGGTCCCGGCCGCTGCTGAGGGTGAGAAAAGCCAGTTGCCGCCGCGCTTCCCAAAGATCGGTGTGAGCGGCCGGAACCTGCAGGTACATATCCATGGCCGCCTCGTACTCACCTGCCTCCTCCAGTTCGAAACCAAGCCGGAGGTAATCGATCTCCATCACGATGGTGTTCTCCCCGGCGAACTCCACCCGGGGGCGATTGAAGGAAACGACTCTCCGGTACCCACGGTAGTCCCCGCCCGCCTCCATGCGCAACTCATGATCCCCGATCGGCACACCGGCATTCTGGAGAGGGGTCCGGCCCAGGAGATGCTCATCCAGCCAGACCTGAACCCCGGGCGGGTCCGATTCGATCCGGAGACGGGAAATCTGTCTCGGAAGATAGAAGAGGGTCTCTTTCCTAGCCGCGGAAGACCGGATGGTGCCGGTGGCGGGGCCATATCCCTGCCGGTAGAGATCCAGCCTGTGGGTCTCCCCCTCGCCCAGGAAAATCTCGGCGCGCCCCTCCCGATCCGTCCTTCCCACCCAGTGCCCGTCGAGATATACATTGACTCCCTCCAGCGGCCGGCCGCTGTCCCCTTTCCCCGACCGGGCGATCAGGCTCCAGGTGATGGTCCCGGCCGCCCCGGGCGGCGGGGAGGCGTAACGAACCGCGAGATCACCGGGACGCACCTGACGGGCTCCGGCAATCTTCTCCACCTTCGCCCAGGAGAACTTCTCCCCGATTTTCTCGATCCTGGCGGTGCCGATCTCGATTTCGGCCAGCCGCCTGCCGGAGGGATCGTTCACGAAACTATGCAGAACCAGAAGATCCCCCGGATTGAGAGACCAGCCGGAATCAACTCCGAGCTGGATCTTGAGATCCTGTCCCTCGACGTCCAGGATCCATCCCCGAAATGGATACCGGTTCTTGATGGCCCGCCCCAACCGTTGGCCGCAATCCTGGAACCCGCTTCCTTCCCCGGCTCTTTCCAGAACCCGGAGGATCTCTTCCCCGCCCGGTCCGCGCGCCTCGATCTCCACCACGTAATCGATGTCCCGGCCGACACTGCCCCGTAGAATGATGTCCAGGTCCCAGCGCAAGTCGGTGTCCTCCCACCCTTTCGCCGCCACCCGCTCACTGTCAATGCCGTACCACTCCAGGATCTCTTCCAGTCTCTCGTCGGCGAGAAGATCAAATCCCGGCTGGCGCGAAAGTTCCGCCTTCAGCGCCTCGCGAATGACCTCCAGTACGTGCGGATAGGAGTCGTCCCTGTAGGTATTTGCCTGGAAGGGCAACACCCCGATCCGGATCCTGTCCGGCTCCATCGGGTAGAAAAACCGGCGCAGCCGCTGGTCGCCCTGGAGAGAGATGGTTTTCTTCCAGGGCGGTGTCAGGTTGCGTGGGTGGCGCACCTCGATCTCGACCGGGCCGGGCAGTTCCCGGGAATAGACGAAGTTGCCGTATGGATCGGTGGTTCCCCGCAACTCTCCGTCGGCGTACACCTCCAGGCCGCCGATCCCGGACAGCACCCCGAAACGCTCGTTGATCGCCTTCAGGAATAAACGGTGCGCGCTGTCCGGCACCAGTTGCACCCTGACCACGGCGCCGGGACTGATCCGGACCTCCTTCTTCCACTCCCGGAATCCCGTTTTCCGGACCGCCAGGTGCAACACTTGCTCCGGCCGTGTGGTGTAATGATGCTGGTAGATCCCCAGCCCGTCGGTGCGCCCCGCCAGGTGAATGCCAATGAAGACCTCCGCCGAATGGACCGGACGGGTCCCGGAATCGACGCGTACACTGAAAGAGTTCCCCTCCCTCTTATCGCGCCGAAGCAACGCCTCGCTGGCAAGAGGACCCCGGAAGAACAGCCCGGCGGAGCCCGCCAGGAACAACGACGCCAGAAAGAACCGGCCCAATGAGAATTTTGCGGCCCGGGTTACGCCTTGCACGGTCGTCTCTCCTCGTCCGGATTCTCCGAACCGCCCCCCGGGGGTGGAAAGGGGAAATCGGGGACCACCCTGCGGACGGTTCCCGGGATCCCGAGGCGCTTCATTTTGCTGTACAGACTGCTCCGGTTGATGCCAAGCACGGAGGCGGAAAGCCTCTTGTTGCCGGCGCACTTTTTCAAGACTTTCTCAATGTAATACCGTTCGTGCTGGGTCAAGGTCGGCCATGTTTCCCCCCCTCCGCCCGATCCGGAATCGGCCCGGAGCGGAGCCGGCAAATCCACCGCTCTGATTACCGGGTTCTTCGCAAGAATGAGGGTTCGCTCGATCAGGTTCTCCATCTCCCGGATGTTTCCCGGCCACGAGTAATTCACCAGGGCGTCCATTGCCTCCTGGGTGAACCCCTCCACCTTCCGGGAAAGCTTCGCGGCGCAACTCCGCAGGATCGAAGCGCCGAGGAGAGGGATATCCTCCTGGCGATCCCGGAGAGGCGGGATGGGGATCGGGATCACGTTTAATCTGTAGTAGAGATCGGCGCGAAATTTCTCATCCCGCATTCGTGATTGCAGATCCCGGTTGGTCGCCGCGATCACCCGGACATCGACATCAATTGTCTCCTCACCCCCGACCCGTTCAAATTTCCTCTCCTGGAGCACCCGCAGGAGCATCAACTGGGTTCCGGGGCTGAGATCGCCTATCTCATCGAGAAAGATCGTTCCCTCCTGGGCCAGCTCGAACCGCCCGCGTTTTTGCTTCACCGCCCCCGTGAAGGCGCCCATTTCGTGGCCGAACAGCTCGCTTTGCAGGACCCCCTCGGAGTAGATCGCGCAGTTGGCCTCGATGAACGGTTTTTCCGCCCTGTCGCTGTGGTAATGGATGTACCTGGCAAGAACCCCCTTTCCGGTGCCGCTCTCACCGGTTATCAAGACCGTGGAATCGGTTTGGGTCACCTGGTCCAGGAGATCCCGTACCAATCTCATCGCCGGCCCCTGCCCGATGACGGTGTCGACCGCCGTCTCTCCCTTCAATTCACTGAGCAACTGGACATTCCGTTCCCGTTCCTTCTGGAGCTGTTCCCCGGTCCGTTTCCTGGTCTCTCCCATGCGCCGTCGCCGCACCGCCCGTTCCACCACCAGGAGAATCTCGTCGCTGCTCACCGGTTTGATCAGGTAATCGTGGGCGCCCGTTCGCAGCGCCTCCAGGGCGGATTCCGTGGTGGCCTCCCGCGTCATGAGAACCACCAGGACATCGGGCCTCTCCCTCTTGACTTCCTTGAGGAGTTGGATCCCGCCGTGCGGCGGTGCCGCGAGGTCGGCCAGGAGAAGGTCCACTCCCGCTTTCCGGATCTCGGACAGAACGGTATCGGCCCGTTCCAGGACGCGCACCGCGTGTCCATCTTCCTCCAGGAGGAAGCGCATCCTATCCAGGAGGCTTCGATCCGGATCGACGATCAGGATCCGGCCCTTGTCGGTCATCGGCACGGCGGTCTCCCTTCTGCCTGGGTTTCTTTTATGTCCAAGATCTAAGCAATTTGTATGCCCTGTACCTTTTTGAAATCTCTGGAAGGAAGAACCGGCGAACAGGCACGGCGAGCGGCAGACGGAAGAACCATTTCGTTTTTTCCGGAAGGAGAGAACGAAAAACCGACACGGATCATGCCGGGCAGTGTCATGGGAAACCATTGCCCCTCATGGAGATCAACTGAATTAGCCAGTAATTGGATGTCGAGATTCAAACACCCCCGTCGGGAATCTGGACAGGGAAGGAAGTGGTGCAAACGGTAGGTTTCTGACGATCCAGAACGGATCCGAAATCAAATTGTGTTCAGAATCCCGACAACGAAAATCGGATCCGGATCACAAACCTGTCGAGGAGGGTGGGTGGGTGGCGTTAGGGAACCCTGAAACCAACGAGTTGGAAGGGCAACGTAGAAAAAATCCCAAGCTGGAACGAAGGTTGCTCTTGCAGAAGGGAGATGAAGAAAACCCAAACCGGCAACCGCGCCAAGATCCCTCTGATCCTTCTTCTCAACCTTCTTCTGGCAAGCCTCCTATGGACCGATGCCCTTCCCGCCGGGCCCAACCCGAAGGGACCGGGCATCCAGAACAAGATCTCGCCCGATCTGGAAGAGAAATTGAACACCGCGACGGGGAAGATCCGGGTGATCATCCGCACCCGCGGACCGGCGACCCCCGGAGACCTCGCCGATCTCCAACGGCGCGGAGGAAAGATACTCCGGAAATTTTCCCGTTTCCCGGGTGTCGCCGTCGAGATCTCCGCCCAGGCGGTCCGCGGCCTCGAGCATAATCCCCGCGTCGAATCGATCTCGCCGGACCGCTCGGTCCGGATCAACCTGGACGTGGCCGCGCCGGTCGCGTGGAACGGCGCCCTCGGAGGCAACACCGGCGGGAATGGCCTGACCGGGAAGGATGTCGTCATCGCCGTTCTCGACACCGGCATTTTTGAACACCGGGACCTGCAGGGCGAACAGAAGAGCAGGGTCCTCCAGCATGTTCCCATCGCCCTTACCGGAAAAACCAAACCGGACGGGAACGGGCACGGCACCCTGGTGGCCGGCGTCATCGGCGGAAACGGCTCCCGCTCGAACGGCCCCGGTTCCTTCCGGACCTTCACCGGAGTGGCCCCCGGGGCGGACTTCATCTCGGTCCAGGTGCTTTCCGAGGACGGATCGGGGTACGTGAGCGACGTCATCGGGGGGATCGAATGGGTGGTGGAGAACAAGGCCCGGTACAAGATCCGGATCATCAACCTCTCACTCGGACATCCGGTGCAGGAATCGTACAAGACCGATCCGTTGTGCCAGGCCGTGGAAATGGCCTGGAAGGCGGGGCTCGTGGTCGTTGTCTCCGCGGGCAACGCGGGGGAGGCCGGTTACGCAACGATCACCACTCCCGGAAACGATCCCTTTGTCATCACCGTCGGAGCGATGAACGACCTCAACTCCGAATCAAGACTGGACGACGTGATCGCCTCATACAGCTCCAGGGGACCGTCGGCCCTGGACGGCGTCATCAAGCCCGACCTTGTGGCGCCGGGGAACAAGATCATCACCCTGGGCGCGCCGAACTCCTACCTGGCGCGGAACTACCCGGAGCTGCAGGTCCCCTACAGTGCCTACAGGAAAAGCTCCGGAAACAGCAACGGCGATAACCCTTCCCCTTACTTCCAGGCGAGCGGCACCAGCCTGGCCGCCCCAATGATCAGCGGCGCGGCGGCCCTGATGCTGGAAAAAGATCCCTCCCTGTCTCCCAATACCGTCAAGGCGCGCCTGATGCGCTCCGCGCAGAAGATCCCTTATGACATCGTGACCCGGGGCGCGGGCTATGTCGATATCGGCGGCGCCTTGCAGCAGACCGCCACGGCGAGGCTCGCGCTGTCGCCGAGTGTCGTGGTCGACGCGAATGGACAGGTTCATTTCGATGGTACGGAAGCGGTGTGGGGCGACATTGCCATCTGGGGGAATATCGCCATCTGGGGCAACATCACCATCTGGGGCGACATCGCCATCTGGGGGAACATTGCCATCTGGGGAAACATCGCAATCTGGGGGAATATCGCTATCTGGGGAAATATCGCTATCTGGGGAAATCGAGATCTCGAGGGCGACATTGCCATCTGGGGGAATATCGCCATCTGGGGGAATTGAGGGCAGAAGAAAAGAATTGGGCAAACCTGGCTCATAAGGTCGGCCGTCCCGGCGCCCGGCATCGCAGGCCGGTCGATTCCCGGCGTTCGGGGCAGCGGCCTTTTCCCTATCCGCCCAGCGCTTCCATCAATCGTTTCTGGATCGATCCGAAGGATCCGTTGGAGAGGAACACCACCACATCCCCCTCGCGGCAATCTTTGGTGAGGCGCCGGAGCAGCTTCTCCCGGTCCGGCTCGAAACTCGCCTCCCTGCCCCGGCGGCGGAGATCCCGCGCCAGCGTTTCGGGGGAGAAGCGATCCCCTTTCGGGGCCCGGTGCGGGTCGTGCACGGCGGCGATCAGAATCCGGTCGGCCGCGTCGAAGGACTCCGCATAGGATGATTGAAAGACCCTTCTTCTCGTGGTGTTGGTGCGCGGCTCGAACACCGCCCAGAGCCGCGCGTCCGGGTAGCGCGTTCGCAAACCTCCCAGGGTCTCGCGCACCGCCGTGGGATGGTGGGCGAAGTCGTCGATGACCCGGATCCCCCGTTCGACCCCGAGGAGCTGCTGGCGGCGGGCCACGCCGCGGAACATCGGGACCGCGGCCGACAACTCCTTCTTGCCGAACCCCAGATGATGGACCACCGCGATCGAACCGAGCAGGTTGCGCAGGTTCTGCCGGCCCGACAACGGACTCCGCAGCGTCATGAAATCGTGCGGGCCGTGAAAGATCCTCACGGTCCGCCCCCCCTCGTCTTCCTCGATCACCTCGCCGCGCCATTCCGCCTCCTTCCCCAAGCCGTAGGTGAGGAGAGGGCAGGCGGCCCGGCGGGCAACCTCCAGGGCGATCGGATCATCGGAGCAGACCGCCAGCCGGCCATCGGCCGGCATGCCGAGAACGAACTTCTCGAATGCCGCCTTCACCTCGCCGAGGTCGCGAAACATTTCGGCATGATCGAACTCGATGCTGGTGAGGATCGCCGTCCGGGGCCGGTAGTGCCACATCTTCGGCCCCTTGTCGAAGAAGGCGGTTTCGTACTCGTCCCCCTCGACCACGAAGAGATCGCCCTCTCCGCGGCGCGCCCCCACCCCGAAATTCAAGGGAACCCCGCCGATCAGGAACCCCGGACGGGCCCCGGCCGACTCCAGGATCCAGGCGAGCAGGGAGGAGGTACTGGTCTTGCCATGGGTGCCGGCCACGACGATCGGATGGCGATGGCGGAGAAACATCTCGTACAGAGTCTGCGGAAAGCTCTTGTAGGGAAGATCGAGATCCTGGAGGGCGCGGACCTCCGGATGGTTCCTCGAAACCACGTTCCCCACCACCACGAGATCGGGCCCCCAGGAGAGGTTCTCCTTCCGGTACCCCTCCATCCAGACGATCC
The DNA here is from genome assembly GCA_027296665.1 of Acidobacteriota bacterium. Taxonomy (GTDB): domain Bacteria; phylum Acidobacteriota; class Polarisedimenticolia; order JAPUIV01; family JAPUIV01; genus JAPUIV01. Next base: position 15,510 of record JAPUIV010000130.1, read on the forward strand.
CCATCTCCCTCAGGAGATTGCTCATCGGCGGATAGACCGACTGGTCCGACCCCCGCACCTGGTAACCGGCTTCCTTTAAGAGGATGGCCAGGGATCCCATGCCGGTGCCGCCGATCCCGATCAGATGGATCTTCCGGATCTCCATTCCCATCCCCTTCCCGGGGCAATTCTATTCCCTGCCTGAAGGGCAATCAACCGCACCCGAGTTGACATTCCCCTGTGGAGCGGCGACCTTATTCCGGGTAGAATACCGATCCGGAGCGCCATGCGAAGATATTTCCGTTTCCTCATTCATATCGTTATCTTCATCCTCTCGGCCTTCTTCCTGGTTCTGGTGCTCCAGCAGGTCGGGTACTACAAGGTGGGAACGGTCCTGCGCGGTTGCGAATGGATCCTGCTGCCCCCCGCCTTTCTCGCCATGTCGGGCCGCTTCCTCTCCTGGAACCTGAAGTGGACGATACTGACCCGCATCCAGTTCCCCGCCCGGTTCTGGCGCCTCTACCCCATTCTGATGGCCGGCATCTTCACCAACACCGTGGTGCCGGGCACGCGGGCCGGTGGAGGACTGGTGCGGGCCTTTTTCCTGTCGCGCTGCGCCGGCCGGCCGTTCGCCCAATGTTACGGCTCGGTTCTGCTGGACGGCGCCTTCAACATGGCCGCCTTCCTCATACTCGCCCTGTCGGCCCTGCCCTTCGTGGCCCTCTCCTCGTCGATCACGGCGCCGCGCACCAGCGGCCTCACCATCTTGCTGGCCATGGTATTCGTCCTCGTGTTCGCCCTCCTGGCCCTGATGCACCGGCGCCGGAGAAAGGCGACCGGCATCGCCCCGATCGTCACATTCCTGCATCATCTATTGCCGGCCCGCAGGAAGGTTCACTTCTCCACCCCGGCCGATCTGCAGACCTGGATCCTGGAGCGCGGCCGGGAATCGCTCGCCGCCTTTCGCTCCCTGCCGAACCAGCCCGGCTCCTTCTGGCTGTCCGCCCTGCTGGGCCTGATGGTCTACGGATTCCTGGTCCTGTGCAGCGACCTGTTGTTCCGCTCCCTCGGCCACCCGGTCGGGATCCTGCCGATCGTCTCGGCGGTCACCCTGAGCGGCGCACTCGGCGCCTTCTTCATGACTCCCGGCGGGATCGGCGTCGCCGACGCCACCCTGGTCGGGGTCTACCTCGCATTCGGCATCGAACTCGAACTGGCCCTCGCCGTATCGATTCTCTACCGCCTCATGCTGTACGGCCATCAGTTGCTGGTGGGATTTCCCTGCTTGATCATCCTGCAGTGGAGATTCGGCCGGGTCCGGCCGGACCGGGTCGGCAACGGCGTGATTCCGCAGTAGGGTTCGCCGCTAGCCCCTCTCGCATAATTTCCCGTTTGAGATCCCCCACCCGCCGGTCGGCCACTCGGGTCGGTTTCGGGATCCGGAAGCCGTCCGAACAGCGCAGGACCACCCGGACGGCGGTGGCGAGATCGCACCGGTGCCCCACCGACACGAAGATCGGCCGGATCCCGGTCCGGGTCCGCAGCACCAAGCCGATCACCTCGCCTCGATCGATCAGCCGCGCACGGCTGCCCCGGCGGAGGCCCGGCTCCCGATACTCCCCGATCAATCTCGATTTGGCGCAACCGATGGCGGGACAGTCCAGAACCAGGCCGATGTGAGCGGCGATCCCGATCCGGCGGGGATGGGCGTACCCCTGCCCGTCGAACAGGATCAGGTCGGGAGTGGTGCGGAGTTTCGAGAAAGCCTCGAGAAGGACCGGCGCCTCACGGAAGGAGAGGAGGCCCGGGACGTAGGGAAAGTCGAGCCGGCGCGTCGCGGTCCGCGTCTCGATCAACTCGAGATCGGGGAAGCGGAATACGACCACGGCGGCAAAGGCGGTCTTCCGGTGGAGATCGAAGGAGCAATCGGCCCCCGCCACCGTCCGGATGGTCCGGAGATCTCCGCGCCGCCGAATCATTCCCCGCAACCGCTCCTGGATCTCCCTGGCCTCGCGCGGCGTCACCTTCCATGGATGCAGATTGTGGATGCGCATTTTCCCGGAGTCTACCATACCGATTCACTTTGACAGGCGCTCCGGGGCCGGTCTAGAATCTCCGCGTGCACGCGGTCGACTGGGCCATCCTCGCCACCTACCTGGTTTTCACCCTCGGTGTCGGATTCTGGCTGCGCAAGCGCGCCTCCGCCAGCCCGCAGGAATATTTCATCTCCGGCCGGAAACTCCCCTGGTGGGTGCTCGGCACCAGCATGGCGGCCACCACCTTCGCCGCCGACACGCCGCTCGCCGTCACCGGCCTGACCGCGGAACACGGGATCAGCGGCAACTGGCTGTGGTGGACGGCGATGTTCGCCAACATCACCTCGGCGGTCGTGTTCGCCCCGCTGTGGCGCCGATCGAACCTTCTCACCGATGTCGAGTTCGTCGAGCTGCGCTACGGCGGCCCGGAGGCGAAGTACCTGCGGGGATTTCTCGCCCTCTACCGCGGGATCGTTCTCAACTGCATCGTCATGGGATGGGTTCTCCTGGCGATGGGCAAGATGATGAAGGTATTCCTCGGCTGGGAACCGATCTTTTCCCTGACCATCTGCCTCGGCCTGGTTCTGGTCTACGCCCTCCTCTCCGGACTGTGGGGCGTCGTGATCACCGACATGTTCCAGTTCGCCATCGCCCTGTTCGGCTCCGTCATGCTCGCCCTGCTGTCGGTCCGCCATGTCGGCGGCATGGGCGCGCTGATGGAGAAATTGCGGGACCGCGCCGGGCCCGACGGCCTGCGCGGGATCCTCTCCCCCTTCCCGGTCACCGATTCCCCCTTCTCCACCCTGGCCTGGTCCACCTTCCTGGTCTATCTCCTGATCCTGTGGTGGAACAAGCC
>JAPUIV010000131.1 GCA_027296665.1 Acidobacteriota bacterium
TGACCGCATCCCGCCTGGCGCCAAGGGCGGGAGGCACCGGAGGGACGGTTCTCACTTTCGACGACGTCACCGCGCAGGCCCGGATGCATGAGGAGCTGGCGCGCCGGGAGCGTTTGGCCGCCGTTGGATTGCTGGCCGCCGGGGTCGCACACGAGGTGAACACCCCCCTGACGGGGATCGCCAGTTACACCCAGATGCTTCTCAGTGGCGGTTCGAACCGGCACGAAGAGCGCAGGATGCTCCGCCAGATCGAGGCCCAGGCCTTCCGGGCTTCCGAAATCGCCAACCGATTGCTCGATCTTGCCCGATCCGGCGGGGATCTGCACGAGGTTGTCGCCATCAACCCGTTGATCGGCGAGACCCTGACCCTGTTCGGTCCCCAGGTTCGATCCCGGTGTGTGGAGGTGGAACGGAATCTGGCCGAGAACCTTCCGGGAGTGGTCGGGAACCGGAGCCGCTTGCAACAGGTGTTTCTGAATCTACTGTGGAATTCCGTCGAGGCGATGCCTGAGGGGGGACGGATCCAGGTCACCTCCCGCCTTTGCGCCGGAGAGATCCTGGTCGAGGTAAAGGATAGCGGGGTCGGGATCGCTCCGGAGAATCTTTCCCGTCTCTATGATCCCTTTTTCAGCACCAAGCGCGAACGGGGAGGCACCGGCCTGGGGCTTTCAGTCAGCTACGGAATTGTCCAGGAGCACGGCGGGCGCCTGGAGGTGGAAAGCCGGGAGGGCACCGGCACCGATTTCAAGGTCTTCCTGCCGGCCCGGCAGGCAGAGGTCCTGCAGGCCGGTTAGGCCCGGAGGAAAGAGGCGATGGATTCTCCGAAGGTCAGGGTCCTGCTGGTGGACGATGAGGGGATCGTCCAGGAGGTTCTTGGCAAACTCCTCAGCGATGCCGGTTACCACATGAAGGGAGTGGGAACCGTCAAGGACGCCTATCGGGTGCTCAAGAAAGAGTCTTTTCACGTGATCCTCCTCGATCTCATGCTCCCCGACGGTGGCGGGCTCGATGTCTTGCAGCGGATCAAGGAAAAGGACCCCGGTCAGCCGGTGATCCTGATCACCGCTTACGGTTCGATCGAGACTTCCGTTCAGGCGATGAAGCTGGGCGCCTACGATTTCATCACCAAACCGTTCAAGAACGATGAAGTTCTCCTGGTTCTCCGCCACGCCGCCCGGCAGAAGTCTTTGCCGGAGGGGAATCGCAAGCTTGGCAAGGATCTTATGACCCGCGATCGGTTTCACGATATCGTCGGAAAAAGCAAACCGATGCAGGAGGTTTATGGCCTGATCGAGCAGGTGACCTCGAGCCGGACAACGGTCCTGATCCAGGGGGAGAGCGGCACTGGGAAGGAGCTGATTGCCCAGGCGATTCACCAGGCGGGGAACCGGGCCGAGCAGCCCTTCGTCGTGGTTCACTCCGGCACCATGCCTTCCGATCTGCTGGAAAGCAATCTGTTCGGGCATGTCCGGGGCGCATTCACTGGCGCCGTGGCTCACAAGAAGGGCTTGTTTGAGGTCGCCGAGAAAGGGTCGATCTTTTTCGACGAGATCAGTACGGTCCCGGCCGATGTTCAGGCCAAGCTCCTCCGCGTCATCCAGGAAAAGGAGTTTCTCCCGCTCGGTGCGGTGAAGACCATCAAGGTCGATGTGCGGATCCTGGCGGCGACCAACCTGGACCTTCTGGAGATGGTGCGCCGGGGAGAATTTCGGGAGGATCTGTACTATCGCCTCAATGTCATCAACATCAATCTCCCCCCCCTTCGCGACCGGATCCAGGACCTTCCCCTGCTGGTTGAACATTTTCTCGTGAAGTATTCTCAGGAGAACGGCAAGGGACCCCTCCGCTTCACCCCCCGGGCCCTGCGCGCCCTGCTCACCTTCTCCTGGCCGGGAAATATTCGGGAACTGGAGAATGTGGTGGAACGGGCGGTGGTCCTGTCCACCAAGACCCGCCTGAACCTCGATCTCCTGCCCGAGGCGGTACGGGCCGGCGCCCCGCAGATCCAGGGAATAGAGGCGATCGGCCTCGACGAGGCCCTCGACAGATACGAAACCGAGCTGATTCTGGAAACCCTGAAACGGGCCCACGGGGTCCAGAGGAAGGCCGCCAAGATCCTGGGAGTCAAGCCCAGCACTCTGAACGAAAAGATAAAAAGACTTGGTATTCGCCATTAATGGGCGTATTTAAAGGAAAGGGCAGAATTCCCGCAGACATCTGGAAGGGGATGCCGGGGTGCGGATTTTACCCCGCAATGCTTGGTGTCAGCCGGTTGACAGTCCTTTCGTGCCTGGTAAAATTGGTAATCAGAGAAGTTATTCCTCATTTTGGCCCACGGGGTCTGTGGTCGCGGAGGTGCTGATGTCGAGGGTAGGAAGGGGTAGGGGGATTTCGGGTTTCCCGCCGCTGGTCTTCCTTGCGTTTTTAATCATATTGGCCGGGCCGGGCCGGGTATTTGCCCAGCAGGCAACAGGCGCCATCAGGGGGGTGGTGGCCGACAAGGAAGGCAAACCGATTCCGGGTGTCACACTGGTCCTCAACTCGGAAAGACTCGGCATCAGGGACAAGGGCGTCGTGACCGACCTTGCAGGGAATTACAAGATCGCGCACCTGCCACCCGGGGATTACAAGCTCAAGGTCTCCTTTCCCACCTTTGCCACCTACAATCTCAGCGTAACGGTGGAGGCCGGTAGAACCGTCAGGCAA
>JAPUIV010000132.1 GCA_027296665.1 Acidobacteriota bacterium
GTCCTGACTGTTCACATTTTTCCAGGAGTCGATGAGGTTGGCGGGAGGCCGTGGAGACAGGACCGACCGGTGTTCCGACAGGCGGCGGGGGGCAAACCGGCCACGGCTCGCCATCTGTTCCAGGAGAAATCGGGTCTGGGGTTCGTACAGTGCGAACAGAGGTTCCACCCTCTTTTCCACCACACTGGGGAGGATCGCCCACCGGCCCGGTCTCCTCTGCTCGACGAGCCAAGCAATGGCCTCACCGCGAAGCAACGGTAGATCGCAGGATGCGAAGACCCATGCGGCCCCGGGCGCCCAGCGCATCGCCCCGATCAGCCCCGCCATCGGCCCTTCGATCCCGGGTGGGTCGGGCAGCCTCGCCAGGTGGCTGCACGTACGGGGTACCGTTCCGGATCCCAGGAGAACCACCCTTCCAGTGTGGAATTCCATCGCCTCGGAGATCCGTTCCAGTACCGGCTTTCCCTGCCATTCCATCAGTTGTTTTGGCGCCCCCATACGTTCACTTTTTCCGCCGACCAGGATTCCGCCGTACACCGGCCTTTCCCTCCATCGTTCGGCGATCCATTCATCGAGAAGAGAAACGAAGGAGATGAACCGATCTCCATCCCAGGGCAGGACGGCAAGGAGATTCGAGATCTCGGGGGGAGGAGGGGCCGCATCCTGGCCGGCCAACCAGACCTTCGGGAGAAGGGTCGATTTGTGGCCCTCGACCAGGATCAGATCGTAGTCCGAAGGAAACTCGGCCCACCGATCGATCAGAGGGATCGCCTCCTCCCGATGGCTCCGGCGGGCCGCCTCCCCGGGTCCCTCGAGAAGCACATCGGCACCCGCCCGGAACAAGCGGTCGGAGTCTTTGCCTGGCCGATCTATTTCCAGGCCGTGGGCATCGTTCTTGACGGCGCCCACCTTCCAGCCTCTCCGCCGGAGGACGGGAATCACCTTCTCCAGAAGGGTGGTCTTTCCCGATCCCTTCCACCCGCAGACCGCGAGGGCGGGAACGGATGGTCCCATGGCGTGCATCCGGCCTCCATTTTCCATTGTACCCGAGTTGGGATATCGACCAGTTGGATGGGTGAAATCCCGCATCGAGGCAGGGTCGATCCCGGCCGTTTCCGGCCAGCCAGTCAGGAACTCCCCTTCCGTCTAGGGTTTCCCGGTGCGGTTCCCTTCTCCCTCTCTCATTTAAGTCTCTGGCACGGGATTTGCTTTTGAAATAGGCCGTCAGGGTTTTGCGCCTTGCGGGGTAAGCTAGCAACATTCGGTGCGGCATGCATGTCGCGAGACCTTCGGTTCCGACCCGATCAGCTGCCCGATTGTGAACCATCCCAACATACTCGTGGCGATGAATCGCCCATCCCTGGAGCGTTTTCTGGATAGTCTCGAACCGGGGGGATGGATCTTTTACGACAGCAGCTTGATCGACACCCCGCCGCGGAGAACGGACATCAATGTGGTCCCCATTCCCGCCGCCCGGATCGCTGAATCTATCGGAACGGTGCAGGTGGCCAACATGGTGATCCTGGGGGCGCTGGTGGCCCGTCTCAAGATCCCGTCGCGGTGGGCGGTCGCCAGGGCCCTTCTGACTTGGTGAAATCGAATGATCTCCGGATCGCCAACGAGAGCGCCATCGAGGCCGGTTGGGGACTGGGGGCGGATCAGGACCGACCGAGATCCTCTTTCCTAGGGAGAGACAGCGGCCTGGGTTGAAGAGGTGAGCTGGCGGATCTTGTAGCCCGCCTTCTGATCTTTTCGGAGAAGATCCACGATACTCCGATCCCCTACCAGGTGGCCGGCGCCGACCACCACGAATGAGGTTTCGCCGTCAGAAAGATACCCCGCGATCTTCCGGGCCATCGCTTCGTTCCGCTCGAAGAACATCTTGTCGTACACCGGGGCCATGTCTCCCTTCATCTCCTGGGGATCGAAGATGATCTCCTCCATCGCCCCGGTATCTCCCTGCGACCAGGCGTCAATGATCCATTCCATGATCCCTGCCATCTTATCGATATCCCGGATGGTGTAGATCAGGAGTTTTTCCTGCAGATCCTTCGAAAATCCGGCAAGCATCTGGACCTGAGACTCCAGGGTCTCAAGCCCCTGGACAATCTTGTTCTGCTGGGCGGCGAGATTCAGAAAATACTTGTCGATCCCGAGATTGGGATCGAAACCGAGCCGCTGGATCTCCATGACCCCCAGGGTGATTGACAGGAGCCAGGGCTTCATCATCTGGATCCGTTGAAACTGAACCTCCCGTTTCTCCAGGAAGGGGGAAAGGATCCGCATCGCCTTCTCGGAGAGGCTGGTGTTCAATGACTTGCCATCGGTATACATCCCCTTCTGGAGAAATTGTTTCTGGACATCGGAGGGGTCAATGTCCTGGAGGTTGACTTCCACGATGAGAGTCGAGGATCGGGAGAAGGCGTCCTGGATCACCGGATTCATCGGGTAGAGATCTTCCTTGGCGAAGTGGATGGAACCGAGCAGATAGACCGTCGCGGTTCTCGACTGGACTTCCCACAGGAAGAGCCGGTCGCCGTCCGAAGCGGCCCGCGCCGCCCCGGCCGGAAAAAAGGCCATGGGGGCGAGGATGGAGAGAAGGAAAAGAGATCTTCGAATCAATTTCAACATCGGTGCCTCCAGGAATCAGGGTTCTC
>JAPUIV010000133.1 GCA_027296665.1 Acidobacteriota bacterium
GGCCCAATTGACGGGTATGCCCGGCAACTTGATGTCAAAAGGAAACGGAATTGACCACGCCAGGGCCACCAGGGTCCACACGATGGTGGGAACGGCAATCCAGTGGAGCAGCTTGTTAAGAGGGTTCCGATGGCTTTCGCCATATTCATCAAGCAGGCTTTGAATTGTTCGCATCCGTGAATCTTCCCATCGCAATTTTAACCCATCAGGCGCTGACAGACCTCACGGTATTTTTCGCTGGTGGCCCGGATCACCTGTTCAGGAATGCCGGGTCCGGGTGTCTGCTTGTTCCAGTCCAGTGTTTCCAGGTAATCCCGGACAAACTGCTTGTCGAATGCCTCCTGCGGCCGGCCAGCCTGGTACTCCGCCTGTTTCCAGAACCGGGAGGAATCCGGGGTGAAGAGTTCATCGGCCAGGATCAGATCGCCGTTCCGAAAACCGAATTCGAACTTGGTATCGGCCAGGATCACTCCCGCCTGCGCCGCTTTCCCGGCGCCCCACTGGTACAGGTCCAGGCTGGCCGCACGCAAACGGCCGGCCAGATCCTTTCCAACTCGATTCTCCAGGTCGGCGAAAGAGATGTTCTCGTCATGGCCCGTCTGCGCCTTGACCGCGGGATGAAACACAGGTTCCGGAAGCTGCGCCGATTCGGCCAACCCCTCCGGCATCGATAGGCCGGCAAGCCGGCCGGTCTGGCGGTATTCCCGCAGGCCGGAGCCAGCCAGATAACCGCGCACAACGCATTCGACCGGCACCATGTCGGCCTTCTCGACGATCATGGAGCGGTATCGCAACTGGTCCCGGAAGGGTCGCAACGACGGCGGGTAGTCGTCGAAATCGGCCGTTCGCAAATGGTTCGGGATCCGATCCCGGGAAGAGAGGAACCAGAACTCCGACAGCTGGTTCAGCACCATGCCCTTCCCCGGGATCCCGTTGGGCAGAACACAGTCGAAGGCGGAGATCCTGTCGGTGGAGATCAACAGGAGTGTATCTCCCAGGTCGTAGATGTCCCGCACCTTCCCTCGGGAATGGAGCCGCAGCTGTCCCAGTTCGGTCTTCAACAGTTCGTTCATTTGATTGCCCCTTGGGAGGTCCTGACCTCCTGTACCTCCTCGATCTCCCACAGATTGGCCAAAAATCCGCGATGGGCGGGATGGTTGGAGCAAACCGGAAAGAGGAACCGGACTCCCCCTTCGACCCTCTCCATGCAAAGATCCTCCATCGGCACCCGTTGCATCTCCAGCGCCTTCTCGACTTTTTCACGCACCATATCGGCATCGCCCCGCACCACCACCGAACACTCGCGCAGTACGCATTTGCCGATCAGCCGCTGTTCCCAGGAGCCCAGCAGGGTGAAGGTCAGGATGGTCAGAATGGTCAGAATGAGACCACTCAAGGGGTTCCCCGCTCCGATCCACAGGCCGATCGCCGCGGCCAGCCAGATCATCGCCGCCGAGGTAAGACCGACAACGTTGCCGCGCGCCCGGATGATGGTGCCGGCACCCAGAAACCCGATCCCGGTAACGACCTGGGCGGCGATCCTGCCGGGATCGGAAATCCATTCGCCTCCGGTGGACTTTGCCACCCTTTCCGAGATCATCATGTACAGAGCGGCTCCCAGACAGATCAGTATGTTCGTCCGGAACCCGGCCGGTTTCTGCCGCAGTTCTCGCTCGATGCCGATGATCCCGCCGCACAGGACCGCGATGCCGGCGCGGAACAGGACTGCCGGCAGGTCCATGATCAGGGAATCGATACTTTCCATGCCCGGCACCCATTACCTCGTATCGTTCAGAATTCGCCCGCCGACAAGGGTCATCACCGCGGCTCCCTGAAGCTTCCAGCCCAGGAACGGGGAATTGCGGCTGCGGGACAGGAAACGGTCCGCCCTGATCTCGGTCTCCCTCTTGAGATCCAGGACGGTGATGTCAGCGTCATCCCCGGGCGCGAGCCTTCCCTTCCCGAGGTTCAGAATCCGTGCCGGGTTCACCGAGAACAGGGAAACCAGCCGGGTCATGTCAATGACCCGCGGTTTCACCAATCGGTCAAGGGCCAGGCTCACGGCGGTCTCCAGACCGGTCACGCCGAAGGCGGCCTGGTCGAACTCCACCTCCTTCTCGATAATGTTGTGGGGAGCGTGGTCGGTGGCGATGGCGTCGATGGTGCCGTCCTTGAGAGCGGCGAGTACCGCCTCCCGGTCCGCCTCCGAGCGCAACGGCGGTTTCATCTTGGCGTTCGGATCGAACCCCTCGACCGCCGCCTCGGTGAGAGAGAAATGGTGGGGGGTTACCTCGCAGGTGATGGCGGTCCCCTCGCCCCGGGCGGCCCGGACCACATCCAGACCTCTCTGGGTGCTGATATGGGCGATGTGTATCCGGCCCTGCGCGTACCTGGCGAGAGCCGCGTCCCGTTGGACTTGTATCTCCTCCGCGCAGGACGGCATGCCCCGCAGCCCCAGGCGGGTGGAGAGAAAGCCTTCGTTGACCACTCCCTCCCCGGCAAGGTCGCGATCCTCGCAATGGTCAATCACCGGAATGCCGAACATACGGGTGTATTCGAGTACCTGGTACATCAGGGCCGCCGAGTCCACCGGGGACCCGTCGTCGGAAACCCCCACGATGCCGCCCCTGACCATCTGTCCGATCTCCGCCATCTCCTTGCCGGCCCGGTTGCGGCTGATGCAACCGATCGGGAACACATTGACTCCCTGGTGCCGGCGAGCTTCCCGGACGATGTACTCGGTGATGCTCTGGTTATCGTTCGGGGGATCGGTGTTCGGCATGCAGGCGATCGAGGTGAATCCTCCCGCGGAGGCGGCCTTCATTCCTGATTCGATCGTCTCCGCATCCTCCCGTCCCGGCTCGCGAAGATGCACGTGCATGTCGATGAAGCCGGGAGCGACCATCAGGCCGGCCAGATCGATCACCTTCGCCTCTGCGGAGAGTATCGTCTCCTCCACCCGGGAAATGAGGCCGTCTACCACCAGAAGATCCCGCCGGCCGTCGATCCCCCGGGCGGGATCGATCAGGTGGCCGTTTTTAAGTAGTAATTTCACTGGCCGATCCTCCCGCCAGAAGGTACAGGATTGCCATTCTCACGGCGATCCCGTTGGTCACCTGCTCCAGGATCACCGAGAGGGGTCCATCCGCCACCTCGGTGGCGATCTCCACGCCCCGGTTCATCGGCCCCGGGTGCATGATGATCACGTCTTCCTGGGCCCGCCGGACCCGCTCCTGGGTCAGGCCGAACAGCCGGAAGTACTCCCGGTGGGAGGGGAACCCCGCCGCGCTCTGGCGTTCCTTCTGGATCCGCAGCATCATGATGACGTCGCAACCCTCGAGCGCCTCGTCCAGATTCCAGGAGACCCGCGCCCCGAGCCGTTCGACTTCCTTCGGCATCATCGTCGGCGGTCCGACCAGGGTCACTTTCGCACCCAGCTTGTTGAGAAGAAACAGGTTGGATCGGACCACCCGGCTGTTCAGAATGTCTCCGACGATGACGATCCGGAGATTTTCGATCCGGTCCTTCTTCTGCAGGATGGTGAAGGCATCCAGCAGGGCCTGCGTCGGATGCTCGTGGGCGCCGTCCCCGGCATTGATCACGGCGGGGCGTAGCCGGTCGGCAAGGAACTTCGCGGTGCCGGGCGATCGGTGCCGGACCACGATCATGTCGGGAGACATCGCTTCGAGGTTTCGCGCGGTGTCGAGAAGGGTTTCCCCCTTCGACATGGCGCTGCCGGAGGAAGAAAAATTCAGGGTGTCGGCCGACAGGCGCTTCTCGGCAATCTCGAACGAGGATCGGGTCCGGGTGCTCGGTTCGTAAAACAAGTTGATGATGGTTCGGCCCCGCAGGATCGGAACCTTCTTTATGGGGCGCCGGGAGATCTCCGCGAACGATTTGGCCGCCTCGAGGATCATGCGGATCTCGGCCGCCTCCAGCGGTTCGATCCCGAGGAGATCCTTGTGTTTCCACCGGTTCTGCGATTCCTGGGTGGCCTCCATGGCCTGCCTCAATGTTTCCCGGAGGCCGGAGGCGGTTCCAGGGTGACCGCATCGGCGCCGTCCGGCTCCAGCAAGGTCACCTTGACGTTCTCCTCCAGCTTGGTAGGAACGTTGATTCCGACATAATCGGCGCGGATCGGAAGTTCCCGATGCCCCCGGTCGACCAGAACCGCCAGCTGAATGAATTCCGGCCTGCCGAAGTCGATGATGCCGTCGAGGGCGGCGCGGATGGTCCGCCCGGTGAACAGGACATCATCGACCAGAACCACCTTCTTCCCGTCCAACGGGAACGGGATCTTGGTCTCCTTGAGGACCGCCTGGGGACCGATGGAGGTGAGATCGTCGCGGTACAGGGTGATGTCGAGGATGCCGACCGGAATTTTCCGATCCTCGATCGATTGGATCTTTCCGGCGAGACGGTCGGCGAGAAATAC
>JAPUIV010000134.1 GCA_027296665.1 Acidobacteriota bacterium
CAAGTGTGCCTATTGTGCCACACCACTGATCCTCTAACTACCTAACTCCACTATAACTTAGAAGTTAGCCCGATCCTGCCCACTAAAGGTGATCGACAGCGGTCATTTGAATGGATTCTCGATGGATCTCTGGGAAAGGAATTCCATCGGGGGTCTCGCGATGAATCTCGCCCGCGAGGGATACCTGCCGATCGTTACCGGAAAAGCTTGCGCAGAGATCCTTCCCGCCGAATCGATTCGGGTACTCATCGAGCCCAGGAAACCGATCGGTACGGCCGAAACGAAGATGCTTCTCGACGGGATGGCCGATGGGCATCATCTCTTGATCAGCGCGGGACCCATAGGATCGGCGAATTGCCGTGAACTTCTCGGCGCCGCCGGTTTGACGGTCAAGCCGATCCCGCTGGGTCCCGTGCCGATAGGTCCGAACCTGAGCCTGGAGGAGTTCCAGAAAAGCCGGAAAGATCCACAATTCTCGGGTGCCTGGGCCATTCAGGCGGAGGAATCTCCCGAAGTTCAGGTGCACTACAGGGCCTGGGGGATTCCGATCGTCGTTACCCGAAAGATGAACAAGGGCCATCTCACCCTCATTGCCGATCCGGAATTCCTGGTGGACAAAACCCTGGAAGCCGAAAACGATTACTGGGAAGGGAACCTCACGCTGTTCCGGACCATTCTCCAACAACGGAGGCGGGAATGAGGAGACCCGTTCTTGGCCTGATCTTTGTTTGCGCTTCCTGGGCATTCCTGGATCAGCTCTACCTGCCCAGGCATCCCATCACCGCCCTGGGGCTGGGACTCTTCGGGTTTCTCCTATCGGTGGAATGGCCTCGAAGGCCAAAGGTATCGGCCGCGATCGGACGGGAAATGGGTACCTGGAGCGTGATACTCCTTTTCCAGGCATTCCTGTTGCCGTTCTTGCCCCTCCTTGCCTCCCATTCTGGCAGCCTTCCCAAGCTTTCCCCTCTCCTGGCGGCCGCCATCCGATTTTTCGGCGGGAATGCCGCCAGTGTCGAGGGATTGGTTCACGTCGAGAAAGCCGGGGTTGTCGGAACTTTCGGGATCGAGGTCGATCAATTTGCCCCCTTTTTCCTTCTCCGTTTCCTGTCGGGAATGGTGCTGCTCGGATGGATGGGCCGGTTCCCAGGAATCTCCCGTGCCGTCTGGAGGCGATTGCTGATGGGCACCCTGATTTTCATTCCCCTCCGAGTGCTTTTTCTCAACCTCATTTCGGTGCAGACCGGGAACCCTTATCTGTTCGTGGAACCGGCATGGACGCTGGTAACCCATTTGCCGCTCGGCCTGTTCATAGCCCGGATCCTTTGCCACCCCGTAGGGAAACCGGAGAGACCGGGGCCATCATCGATTCCCATCCCCCTCGCCGGAAACCGCCGCCGAAGGACCCCTCTCCTTGCCATGGTCCTGGCGGGGATCCTGTTTGCCGCCGGGCTCGGGTTCTTCGATCCCGGCATCCAGGGTGGGGGCCGGGTCCTGGTCGACGAGAGCCACGGCGACTGGGAGGGAACCTCGGTACCGTTCAATGCGGAGAAGTACGGCCAGGCCTCCCTGTACAACTATCGATGCTGGCGGGACTGGCTTTCCCTGCATTACGACCTGGAGGTCAAATCGATATTCCCCTCGGAACAGGAACTGGAGGGGATCGACGTACTCATCATCAAAACCCCGACCGACCCGTACAGTTCCGGAGAGATAGAAACCATCCGCAACTATGTCGGAAAGGGGGGCGGTCTCCTTCTCATCGGTGACCACACCAACCTGTTCGGGATGAGTACCGTTCTCAACGGTCTCTCTCGTCCATACGGGATTCGATTCAATTTTGACGATACCTATCCCCTGGCCCATGGTGCCCGCCAGGTATACCGGCCCCCCTGGATCCTTCCCCATCCCCTGGTTCATTCTCTCCGGAGATATTCCTTCGAGACCTCCTGCAGCCTCCAGGTTCCCCTGCGGGCCGAGCATGCGATGGTCGGGCTGTCGCTGGGACGGGATCTGGCCAACTATTCGCACAAGAATTTCTTCGGGAATCTCCGCCTGGATCCGGGCGAAGATTTCGGCGCCTTCGTCCAGATGGCGGTCATCCGCCACCGCCAGGGACGGGTCATTGCCTTCACCGACAGCACCAATTTTTCGAATTTCTCCTTCTTCTGGCCGGGAAGGAGGGAGCTCTCCCTCTCCATGGTGGAATACCTCAACAGGCGAAACACCGCCTGGGGCATGGTCCGGGCGCCTTGCATCCTCCTGGCGATCATTTGTATTTTTTTGTCATTCCGGGCGATGGGTGGCCGGCCAACCGTCTGGCGGCTCGCCGGAGGTATCCTCGGCCTCTGGATCGGCCTCGGGGCCGGTTCCCTGGGCCTGGTTTCCTGGAACGCCAACACCTTCCGACCACCGCCTCCCCACCAGGATCCAGGCTTCATTCTCTTCGACCAGACCTGGTCCGGGGCCGCTTACGATGTCGGTTCCCCCCTCCTGATCCGGAACCGGACCCCGGAGAGAAACCTGAACTTCTTCAATTCCTTCTTCGTCAACTCGGCCCGTTTCGGTCTCCTGCCGACCTTCGGCGAAACCACCGAAAAAAGCCTCGAGGAAGTCGGATATCTGGTCATTTTGAATCCGGATCGGCATTTTTCCCGCCGGGATCGGGGACTCCTCGACCGATTTGTCCGGAGGGGAGGCAATCTTCTCCTGATGGATTCGATCCTCAATCCCGGATCCACCAGCAATGAACTCCTTGGCGCCTACCGCTTGGGATTTCGACTGGCGTTCCACCCGCCGCCGCCGGAGGAACCACCCGGCTCTCCACCGGCGAAGGGCGCGGTGCCCCGGACCATCAAACTCGTCCTCCAGGCGATGGGACCGGGCCCTGTCATCGGCTTTCACCAATCGGTCCAGTACGCTTCGGTGCAACATGGTGAGGGGCGAATCGTTGCCGTGGCCGATTCGACCTTCTTCAGCGACGGGGGGATGGGAATCCTTTACAAGCTACCGGAGGGCGGGGAATGGGAAGGCCACAGGATCCAGGCGAAGATCCTCGCCCATCTCAAGGGAACGGCATCGATCGCGCCCCCCTCCGGAGGGGGGAATTCCGGTGAATGAAGAAAACCTGATCGAGGTCGAAAGAGTGGATCGTTCCTTCCGGGTCCAGCGGGGCGGGTCGATCCAGGCCATTCGCCAGGTCTGCCTCACAGGGCGATCGGGTGAGATCATCGGAATTCTTGGGCCGAACGGCGCCGGCAAGAGCACCCTATTGCGGCTTCTGGCCGGGGTGCTTCGTCCCGACACAGGCAGGATCCGTGTCTGCGGGGAAGATCCAAGGAACCCCGGGGGAAGGAGTCGGGAACGGATCGGGTTCTTCAATGAAGAGGTCGGTTTCCCGGAGCGTCTCAGGGTAACGGAATATCTTCGCTGCTTTGCCGGAATGCGGGGTTTGGGCCGGCGGCAAGCAATGGAAAGGGTCCGGAGCCTCCTGCGGCGGCTGGATCTGTACAGGATCGGGGACAGGAGGTTAGGCACTCTCTCCCTGGGGATCCGCCGCCGGGTGGCACTGGCCCGTTCGATAGTACACGACCCTGATGTCCTTCTCCTCGACGAACCGACCGCGGGCCTGGATATCCTGTCCGCCCGATCCCTCCGGGAGTTATTGCTGGAACAGGCAGATCGAAAGCGCCTACTCCTGCTCGCCACCCACGATGGAGCCGAGGTGGAAGGGATCTGTTCTCGGATAGGTCTTCTGATCGGCGGGAAATACCAGGATGTCGGATCCCCGGAACGGTTCCGGGCCCGGTTCCGCCCCGCCTGGAAGCATTGCCTTCGATACAGGGGAGACCCTTCCACCCTTAAGGAGGGGATCGATCGGATCCCGGGAGCGGTGATTCTCTGGTCGGCTCCCGGTGAACTCCACTGGTGGGCGGAGGGGATGCAGACCGACCCCCTCCCGGATCCCGACCGGAGAAGAAATCGGGAACAATCGAAACTCCGTATCCTGGCGACCGAGCGGAGAGAATTGAGGCTGGAGGATGCTTACCAGATCTCGGTGGAGCGCCGGTAGAGCGCCTTCCCGGGAAAAAGGAAACAATCGGTGGCAAACAGAATTCTCTCCCTGATTGAATTGGAGATGCGGGACCTCAAGGGCCGCCTGGCGGCTCCCGGATGCCTCATTCTGTTCCTTTCCCTCGGTTCCTTCCTGCGTTCCTACCT
The DNA here is from genome assembly GCA_027296665.1 of Acidobacteriota bacterium. GTDB lineage: Bacteria > Acidobacteriota > Polarisedimenticolia > JAPUIV01 > JAPUIV01 > JAPUIV01. The sequence continues at coordinate 4,219 of JAPUIV010000134.1, forward strand.
GGAGGCCACCTACCGGCCCCTGGCCTCCACCCAACCTGCCATGGAGATCTTTATCGACCGGGGTTTCACCATGAATATTCTCCTGTGGTCGGCCATGACCGCATTGCTCCTCGTTTTCGAATCGCTGCCGAACCAGCGGGGAAACCCGGATTGGGAACCGATTCTGGCCACCGGCATGACCGACTGGGAAATCCTGTGGGGGAAAATTTCCGTTCCGTGCGCCGGCGGTGCGATCTCGGGAATGGTCGGATTGGGGTTCCTCTTTTTGATTCGAACCTGGGGCTTTGCCCTTCCCGTGCCGGATCCTTTCCCAACCCTCCTCTTATTGTTGCTCTCCCTGCCGCCCGTCTCTCTCCTCATCACCGCCCTGGCCAACCTCGGTGCCCTCCGGTTTCGTTCCTCGGCCCCGCTGGTCTTCCTGGCCATCGTACCCGGAGGATTGATCCTGGCAGGAGTGAGGGAATGGTTGATACGCAGCAGATCCTGGCCGCATCTCCTGTCCTTTTCCATCTGGGTTCTTCTCTGGCTCCTGGCCCTCGGAACTTTGCGCCTGGCCGTGGTCCGGATGGATCGGGATCGACTCGTGTCCCGCCTGTGATGAATTCTCACAGGTTCGCCAACGCGAAAGACCGTCAATACGAAACCAGGGATCCCTCCTCGCGAGCCTTTCGTAACGCCATCGAGAACGCGAAAAAACCGAGGGGAAGAAGGACGATCAGGAACAACAGGAGGGCGCGGATCTCCGGCCATACTTCGGAGGGACTGCTTCCATGAAGGAGACAGGCCCGGACCCCCTTGAGGGCATGGGTGATTGGCAGGAACTGGGAAAGCCGGCTGAGCCATCCCGGCATGATCTCCGGCGGGAAAAAGACCCCGCCGAGCAGGCCGGAAAGGCTGGTCAGGAAAAAGTTGATCGGGTCCCCCCTTTTCAAGTACAGGATGAAGGCTGTGGAGAGGATCCCGATCCCCGCG
>JAPUIV010000135.1 GCA_027296665.1 Acidobacteriota bacterium
TCGCAACGACGATCAGGAGCTCGATAAGAGTGAACCCTTTTTCCTTGTTCCGAATTCTCATTCTTTCACCTCCTTCATTTCATGATTCTTGAAAAGCAATCCTTATGCCAGGGTGACCCAATTTTGGGGAAATCTAATAAACCATTTATTTTCAGTAATATACATCATCTCAGACAGTCTTTCACAGTCCCGATCCATACAGATCTCTCCCGAAATCCGGGTCGAGGATCAATCGATGTTCAGGGTTTGACATTTCTTGTCACGGCCAGCTCCGGAAGGCGGAAAAGGAGATCCCGCAGCCGGGCGGCGCGACGGCATCCGGGATTCTCCTCCAGTTTCCTGGCGAGGTCCCGGTGGAGGAGAGATCGGAAGCCGCTCTCCCCCATGGCCCGCTGTAACTGGTGGCGAAAATCATCGGGCCGCAGAGAGGAGTATTCCGTTTCCCGGATGACCGCGCTGTTGGCCTCGGTGCGCTTAAGGAAGAGCATCGCGGCATCATCCCAGTAAACCAGGGCCCATTTCTCCCGGGGAAAATAGAGGGTGGAGAAGGGCCGGAGATCGCTCCGGGTGGTTTCTTCACCGACACCCGGATAGAGCACCGGGGTCAAGTTGGGCGGATAACGCAGCAGGGCCGAGTCGATGGCGTATTTCCGCATCAATCGATCCCATGAATTCCCAGATTCCATCGCGGTGAAGATTTCCGGAAGAAGCTGTTCGTACACCTCGTTCCGGCCATCGATGAAGACCTGATAATCCGGGAACCTCCTCCAGATGAGATACCCGCCGAACTTGACGTCGTTGAACAAGCGTTCAGCACCTACCCGGTGCCGTTCCAGAAAATCAACCGCGCCTACCGGGAACCGGTCCGGGCGTTGAAAATCGGATCGAAAGCGGTGCCGGTCGGCCACATGCATCGACAGACCCACTCCCAGGATCGCAACCATTGCGGCGGAAATGGCCGATCGGACCCACGGCCGCACCGGCAGGCGGGCCGCCGCCGACGCGCCCAGGACGGCATAAGGTGCCAGGAGAAAGGGAAGGCTGAAGAAAAAGATTCCGACAAAACGGATCGAAGTCAATGACATCGCCGCGAGGAGGCTGACGGCAAGAAAGAGGTGGGGATCGGCCAGACGCCGGAACAGCAGGGGAAGCAGAAGGATTCCGATCAACGCAAAATAAAACAGGGGGAAATCGGAAAACTCGGGCCTTCCCCATTCCAGGTTTCGGGCGAACGGCTGGCCCGTCAGTTTGGTGATCCGCAGGACCACGGCGAAGGGCCGCCAGCCCCATGGATTCAAGGTCAGGCCGAGCACCGACCAGCCCAACAGTACCCAGAACGGAAGGGAACTCCTGACGGAGCCAACCCCTTCCTTCCCGGCGGAAGACGGCGCGGCGGTGTGCGTGAACCGGAACAGGCACCTTTCCAGACAAAAGGGCAAAATGAGAGCAGGCGCCAGGATGGCACCGATATGAAGATTGGCCCAGAGGGGGACCATCACCCCGGCGGCAAACAACAGTGCCGCGCGGTTCTTCCCCTCCCGGGCGCGGATCAGAAGAACCAGAAGAACCGCCGTGAACACCATCGACACCAGGTCGGGCCGGAGAGTCGATCGGAAACAAGCCCCCCATAAAGCCAGCAGGATCAGGGCGGAGGAGATCGCCGGAGAGAGTCCCCGCCGTCGAAGATGGATCGCCATCGCCAGAACGGCGCTCGACAGTAAGAGGAGCCGGAAGCCCCCCAGGGCGTAGAACCGACCCGCTCTGTGAAGGTAATGGATGAGAACCTGGAAAAGCCAGGAATGATCGATCCAGGGGTACCCTCCCACGGTGAAGGAGAACGGATCCCGGACCGGCAGGGCGCCATTCCGGGCAATCTGCCCGCCGGTTTCGAGGTGCCACCAGAAGTCATAACTTTCAATCGGTGCGAAGGACCGCAGGAGAAGGACCGTGAAAACCGCCAGCACCGAGAAACCGGCGACGATACCCGGCCAGGCCGGAGCGGCAACGGCGCCCGGGCCCGATCCAATCCTCATCGTGATCCTGTAGTCGGAACCGGAACCCCGGTGCGGGCGCCCAGAAACACCCGCGTTCCCAATTTTCCGAGGATGGGCAACCCTACACCTCCCAAAACCAGACCCAGGAACGACAGGAGTCCCGAGCGAAGAAGATACCGGGGCCTGTACTCGAAACGCACCCGGTGGTTCCCGGCAGGCACGGCAACGGCCTGAAACAGGCCGTTTGCTGCATGTATCGAGCTCTCCTTGCCGTCCACCCACGCCTTCCATCCCGGATACCTGTTCTCCAGGAGTACGGCATAACCGGGTTGGGCGGCCCGGACCTCCATTTCCACCCGGCCCGGCTCGTCCACCACCACCCGGCAGGGAATCGATGCGGGAACCGGAAAGCCTGCCTGCTCCCTTGTCGATTCCAGGGCCACCACGGTGGAAGGATCGAAGCGGTCGGAGACCATGAGTTCAAAGGCCTCTTCCGGGGTTTCCACCAGACGGACGCCGCCCACCGCATAGGCGCGCGGCATGGCACACGGCAACTCGTAGAGACGGATCGGCGGATCGCTGCGGGCCCCGAGAGAAGCGACCTCCCGGAGACCGTTCCAACCGGAAAGATCCCGGTAGGAGAGAAGAAATTTGACGCCGCTGCGGCACAGGAGACGGACCCTGTCGCCGCCATCCAGTTCCCCGGCGCGCTGGTAAAACCGGGCCGGGCGGGCCAGGTCGAGATAATCGGTTCTCTTGCCATATCCCATACGGATACCGAATTCCATCGGTGTCGCACGGCTCAAGGTGGCCCGGTCCCAGGCATATCCCCAGCTCACCGAGGGATCGGGCATGCGGATCCGGACCCCATCAGGTCTTTCCTCCCGTTGCACCCGGTACTCCCCACCCTGGGCCCGGAGGAAAGAGACAATCGGCAGGGGCTGTGCATAGAAATCGGGCGGTTCGATCGGATTCACCCCCCGGTTCGCCAGGAAGAGATCGACACCCAGGATGAGCAGAATCGACCCGGCGGAGAGGGACCGTCCCAGACGACCCCTCCGGTAAAGGTACAGGACCAGATAGGTGGCCGCGCAGAGCATGGCCACACGAAGAATTCCTGATCGAAATGCCCCTTCCAGGGGGGTGAGCACCCGATCCGCCACCGCGGGGGAAACCATGCGGGCCGCAAGAACCCGGGAGATCGATCCGGTCCCTCCCGACAGGACCAGGAGAAGGGAGATGATCACCGCCGTCAGGCTGCCCCAGCGAATGGCCTGCATCGATCGACCGCCGCCGCGTTCCCCCGATCCGGAGAGAAACACCTTGTCGAGTCCCCGCGCGGCCAGGATCGCCAGGGCCAGCTGGGCCCCGAGAAGAAACCGGACCGGGTACCGGATCGTGTCGAAACCAGGGATGCCGCTGTACAGGAAGGCGTGAAGAGGAGTGTGGCTACCGAGGGCCAGCAGCAAGGAGGCCAGTATGGCGCCAAGAAGAGCCTTTTCCATCGGGCTGGGCCGTTTCACCAGACAGCCTATTGCCAGGAGGATCACCAGGGGCCCGACATAGACCGAAAGGAAAAACGGGAACCCGGTGGCAAAGAAATCCAATCCCCAGTTTTCGCGGATGTCGACGCTGGTTGGATTCCCGAACAACCCCGGCACGAGGAACTCGAGAAACCGGATCGGGTGGAAAGACCACTTCGCTGCGATTTCGTAGATGAATCCTTCTCCCCTCCGGGACCTCGACAACAACTCGGTGAACGGCAGCCACTGCACCGCCGCGATCAGGGCTCCGGCCACCCAGATCCAGACAAGCTGCCATAGTCTCCTGCCGGCCGCCGGGAACCGCTCCTCTGGCTGCTTTCCCTGTTCTCCATGCAGGGTCATGGCGGCGCCGATCAAACCAAAGGCGAAGAGAGTCGCCACCTCCGCCGAGATACACAACAGACCTGTCCCCAGAGCTGCTGCCAGACCTCGGAAAGCGCTGGGACGGCGCCAGAAACGCCGGAGCAACAGCAGGCACAGGGGAAGCCAGGAAGCCGAGGCCAGAAGGTTCGGCAGGTTCCCCAGGGAAAGGAACAGGCCGGATAGGCCAAAGGCGCACGCGCCGGTCAACGACGATACCCGGGAATACTCCAGGTCCCGCAGCAGGGCAAAGGTGCCCGCCAGGGCCAGGGCGGTGCCAAGAAGAATCGACAGGGTGGTGGAATAATCGACGGGAAAGAAGGCAAGGAGGAAAGAGTTCGGGTGCAAGATGAGGTAGTTTGGATTCGCCATCAGGGGTTGTCCAAGCCCCAGATAGGGATTCCACCAGGGCAAGCGGGCGGAACCGATCGCTGTGCGGAGGGTGGCCAGCAGGGGCCGGTAATTTTGCAGAATGTCGCGGTAATAGAAGACGCCGCGGCCGAGGAGGGAAGCGTGGAACAGTCCGACCCAGGTCACGAACAGGAAGAGAACCGGCGCCCACCGCCGCGGGCCTTCTTTTTCCATCCTGTTCTCCTCCAGGGTATGGAGGAATAATTTCATAAATCGGCCCGGATGGCCGGATCACCGAAAATATTGTATTTCTTGGCGAAATAGCGGAAGGAACGAAAGCTCATTCCGAGCAATTCCGCCGCCCGGGATTGGACGCCGTTGACGCGGTCCAAAGCTTCCAGCATGAACCGGGCCCGCAACCCTTCGAGATGCACCTCCAGGTTCACTCCACTGGAGGGAAGAGATGCGGGAAATTCCGTCTTTCCCTTGCCATTTTTCCGGATATTCTCGCTGATGCTTTCCATCTGAATGTTGGAAGAGGTCTCCAGGGCGACAGCCCGCTCGATGGTGTTCTCCAACTCCCGGACGTTACCCGGCCAGTGATACCGGAGCAGGCAATCGACCACCTCCTGGGTGAACCCTTCCACCTTTTTTCCTACTTGCTGGTTGTACTTGTCGAGAAAGTGGCGCACCAGGTCGGGAATATCCTCGGTTTTGTCCCGTAAGGGCGGCATCTCGATCTGAATCACATTGATCCGATAGAACAGGTCCTCCCGGAATTTCCGTTGTTCCACCAGTGCCTCGAGATCCTGGTTGGTGGCCACGATCACCCGGACATCGATCTCGAATTCCTCGGTCCCGCCGACTCTGCGAATCTTGCGCTCCTGCAAGACCCGGAGAAGCTTGATCTGCATCGCGGGCGAAGTCTCACCGATCTCGTCCAGAAACAGGGTCCCGCCGTCGGCAACTTCGAAGAGTCCCTTCTTCGCGGTAACCGCTCCGGTGAACGAGCCTTTCATATGCCCGAAAAGTTCGCTTTCCAGTAACGGGTCGGGAAGAGCCCCACAGTTAATCGAAACAAAGGGTTTCTCTTTCCTTTGGCTGTTGTAGTGAATCGCCCGGGCGATCAGTTCCTTCCCCGTTCCGCTCTCCCCCGACACGAAAATGGTGCTGTTGGTTCCCGAAACCCTTTCCACCAGGGAAAAGATTTCCTTCATCTTCTGGCTCTTCCCCACGAAACCTTCGAAACTGTATTGATCATGAAGTTCCTTGCGGAGGTACTGGTTTTCCCGTTCCAGCCGTTTCCGTTCCAACGCATTCGAGATGATGATCTTGAACTCCTCTACATCAAAGGGCTTGACGATGTAGTCGTAGGCTCCCAGCTTCAGCGCCTCGATTGCCGATTCGGTCGAGGCATACGCGGTAATGATGATGGTCGGGACCTCGGGGACCAATTCCTGCACTCTCCGCAGGACCCCGATTCCGTCAATTCCCGGCATGCTGATGTCGGAGATGATCAGGTCGTATACATCGTTGGAAAGCTTCTTCAGGGCCTCCTCACCGGAACCCGCGAGGTGAACGAGATATCCCTGTTTGCGAAGCATGATCGACAGGAGGTTCCGCATGCCCTGCTCATCGTCGACGATCAGAAGTCGTTCCTGCATGTCAAGCTCCCACCGTGACAAATAATTTCCGCTCCGCGGGGAGAAGCACCTCAACACGGGTCCCTTTATTTTTCTCGCTCTCGATCTGGATCTTGCCTTCGTGCTCTTCCACCACGCGGTAGACAATGGAGAGTCCAAGGCCGGTCCCCTGTGAAAACCCCCCACGGAACGGTTGAAAACAGTTCTCGATCTCCTTTTCGGTCATCCCGATCCCTTCGTCCTGGAAGAAGATCGCCAACCCGCCGGCCGGTCTTTCCTCCACTCCGATCGTCAGGGTCCCGCCGGCCGGCATCGATTTCAGTCCATTTCGGGCCAGGTTCCAGATCACCTGGCGTATCCGGTTGGTATCCAGCACCGCATGGATCGACTCCGCCTGGAACCGGGTCCGGATCCGGTGGCCCGGGTGGCATTCCTCGCTGTTTTTCAAAAGCTGCACGGCCTCACGAACCAGGACCACCACATCAACCGACTCCGGGTCGACTCTTCCGGGACGCGCGTAGGAAAGAAAATCACGCAAAATACCGTCCAGGCGCTTCGATTCCGTCAGGATGATCTGCATCAATTCCTGGTGGGTCGGTTCCATGGGAAGTTCCCGTTTGAGAAGCTGAACCGATCCCGTGATCGATGCGAGAGGGTTGCGGATCTCGTGGGCCATGCCGGCCGCGATCCCGCCGATGGCCGCCATCCGCTGCCGCAACTGGACTTCTTCTTCCAAGGCTTTCCTGTCGGTGAGGTCCTGGAACGAGAAGATGAAGCCCAGGAAATTTTCCGCCTTGTCCCTCAAACGGGAAACTGTGAAGCCCAGGAAGACGCGTTCATCTTCACCCTTCTGGAACCAGGAATCGAACCGGACCCGCGGCACCGATTCCAGGCGGGCCAGAAGGTCCGGAAGGAAGGTGAGTTCCCGTTGCAGGAATTCAGGAAAGATCCGTCCCTCCAGCTGTTCCATGCTCCTATCCAGAATTTGCATCGCTCCCCGGTTCACGAAGTTCACCCTTCCCTGAACATCGGTCGTGACCAACCCGCTCGTCGTGCTGTGGATGATGTTCTCGTGATAGGTCCGGAGCGCCGAGACCTGATCTTGATTCTTCAGAAGCTCCTCGCGCGTTTTCCTGAGGTTTTCGGACACATAGGAGGCCAGGAAGGCGGCGAGGAAGAACCCGACAAAATGCACCACCAGAAGATACAACAGCCGGGAGGGGTTGAGGCCGGCCTCCTGGGCCGGGGAAAACCTCGCCAGCGGCAACCAGTCGAAATAGGTGATCCACATCACGGCGGCGTACAGGAGCCAGCACCAGCCCGCGATCCAGAAAGCCCCCCGGCGGTACAGCAAAACGCTCGCCGCGAGCACCGCCACAATGTATAGAAAGGAGAAGGGACTCTCCGGCCCGCCGGTGAGATGAACCACCCCAGTGATGACCAGGGCATCGCCAAACAGCTGGAGGAGCAGGAAGATCCTGCTCATCCGGAACATCTTGAACATCACCCCGTAGGCAAGGCTCAGGACGAACGTGAACAGGGCGAGGGAGTAGAACGGGACGGGAGAACGAGTAGGGGTGAACACCAGGTCGATGATGAACACCGACAACAGCAGGGTGCTGACGGTCGCAAGCCGCAGTACCATCAGCCACCGCAAATGCCTTTCGATTTCCGGGCCCATTGAGCTCACGGTCCGACCCCATGACTATCCGATCTTGCTGATCAGGTCGAACATCGGCATATACATGGAGATCACGATGCCGCCGATGACCACGCCCAGGAACACGATCATGACAGGCTCCAGCAGGGACATGATATTCGCCACCGCCTCATCCACCTCATCTTCATAAAAATCGGCGATCTTGCTGAGCATGTTATCCATCGCGCCGGTCTGTTCTCCGACCGCGATCATCTGCACCACCATCGACGGGAAGACTTTGGTCTTCTCCAGCGGTTCGGCGACCGTTTTGCCTTCCTCGATACTCTTCCGGGTGGTCATGATGGCATCGGAGACGATGCTGTTCCCGGCCGTTTTCGCCGTGATTTCCAGTCCCTCCAGTATCGGAACGCCGCTCGCCAACAACGTACTCAGGGTGCGGCAAAACCGGGCCACGGCGATCTTCCGGAAAAGGGTGCCGAAGATCGGTACTTTGAGCAAGAGACCGTCGATATGCCGTTTCCCCCTCTGGGTCTTGTGATAACGGACCAGGAAAAAGCCGAGCGCTACCAATCCGAGAACAATCACCGGCATGAACCTTCCCAGGAATCTACTGGCGGTGATGGTGATCCGGGTCGGCATGGGAAGGGCGGCCCCCAATCCCTCGAACAACGTTGCAAATGTCGGAATGACCTTCCAGAGAATGAGGGTTACGACGCCGATGGCGATCGTCACCACCGCGACGGGGTAGATCATTGCCCCCCGAACAGCCGATTGCAGCTTGACCCGTTTTTCGATGTAGGTCGCCAGGCGCTGGAAAATCGTGTCCAGGATGCCTCCCGCCTCGCCGGCCGCCACCATGTTGCAGAACAGTTCGTTGAAGATCTTGGGATGCTTTCTCATGGAGTCGGCCAGGGTCATCCCCGATTCCACATCCTGTCGGACCTGGAACAACCCCCGCTGAAATTTCCGGTTCTTCTGTTGGGTCCCGAGAATCTCGAGACATTGCACGAGGGGCAACCCGGCGTCGATCATTACCGAGAACTGCCGCGTGAACAGGGCAACCTCTTTTGATGATACGCTGCCTCCGAACTTGGGAAGGGCGATTTCCCTGCCCCGTTCCGTCACGGCGGTGACGATGATCTGTTGTCGGCGCAGTAAATGGATGACCGCCTCGCGGTTATCCGCCACGAGGACTCCCTCCTGCGTTCCGCCAGCTCGGTTTCTACCCTTCCAGGAAAATTTGGCCATTTCCGACTCCTTTCCCTATCTCTGACATATCGATTCCAAT
>JAPUIV010000136.1 GCA_027296665.1 Acidobacteriota bacterium
CGGAACGAGCCCATGCCGGCCGGCACGATCATGAACTCCTGGATGGCGATGTTGTTGTTGGCGTGGGCGCCGCCATTGAGGATGTTCAGCATCGGCACCGGCAGTTCACGGCTTTTCGCCCCGCCCAGGTAGCGATACAACGGCATGCCGAAGTGATCGGCGGCGGCCCGCGCCACCGCCAGGGAGACGCCGAGAAGGGCATTCGCCCCCAGGCTGGATTTGTTCTTCGTACCGTCCAGTTCGACCAGGATCCGATCGATCATCGTCTGGTTGTCGGCGTCGAGTCCGATGATCTCATTGGCAATGGTGCCAGTGACGGCGGCGATCGCCTTGGTGACGCCTTTCCCCATGAAGCGGGTAGGGTCGCCGTCGCGCAACTCGACCGCCTCCCGCTTGCCGGTCGATGCCCCGGAGGGGATCGAGGCGCGGCCGCCGCTGCCGTCCTCCAGGAGGACCTCCACTTCGATGGTGGGGTTGCCGCGCGAGTCGAGAATCTCCCGGGCCAGAACGAGCTCTATCGTTGCCATTGGACGTGATCTCCCTTGAGCCGGTGGAATCGGCGGCCCCCCCAGGCGGGAGGAGGATAACACAGGGGAATTCGGTCCATCAAGGGAGGCGGCCCGGCGCCGTCATTCGGTTGACAGGGTCAGATCCGAAGAGTAGATTCTCCCATACCTTATATGGGAGGGAGAACCAAGATGGGTGAATTCATCATCGTCATGACCACAACGGGATCGGAGAAGGAGGGGACGGCCATCGCCTCCACCCTGGTCGAAAGGCACCAGGCGGCCTGCGTGAACCTGATTCCCTCGGTTCGTTCCATCTACCGGTGGAAGGACCGGACCTGGAACGAGATGGAGCATATCCTCTTCATCAAGACCACCGAGAAGATGTACGAGTCGGTGCGCCGCACCATCCTGGAGCTCCACAAGTACGAACTTCCCGAGGTTTTGTCGTTCCCGCTGGGCAAAGGGGACGAGAACACCCTGAAATGGATCCGGGATTGCCTGCACGGCAAGGAAGATACGACCCCGAACAACCCTCACCAGGGCTGACACCGATTCAAGCTGCCGGGATGGCCGATCAGAGGGCGGAGAACCCTGCTTCGAGGTCGGCGCAGATATCGTCCAGATCCTCCACGCCGACCGAGATCCGCACCAGGCCTTCAGCGATCCCGATCTTCTCGCGCTCCGCGGCCGGAACCGAGGCATGGGTCATCGAGGCCGGGTGGCAGATCAAGGTTTCCACTCCGCCCAGGCTTTCCGCCAGGGCGCAAAGCTTCACCCGATCCAGGAATTTCTTCGCCTCTTCATAATTCTTCAGAAGGAATGAGATCATCCCGCCGAACCCGGTGCATTGCCGCCGCGCCAGTTCGTGCTGGGGGTGGCTTTCCAGCCCGGGATACATGACCCTTTTCACCTTCGGGTGGGCATCCAGGAAGGCGGCCACCTTGCGGGCGTTCCGTTCGTGACATTCCATCCGCAAGTGCAGGGTCTTGACCCCGCGAAGGACCAGCCAGGCATCGAAGGGGGACAGGATCGCCCCGGCCGATTTCTGCACGAAACGGATCCGCTCGGTATGTTCCGGGGAGCGGGTCAGCACCGCGCCGCCGATGCTGTCGCTGTGGCCGTTGAGGTACTTGGTGGTGCTGTGCACCACGATGTCCGCCCCGAATTGGAAAGGTTTCTGGAAATAGGGGCTCATGAAGGTGTTGTCGACAACGCAGATCCGGGACTCCCGATGGCAGATATCGGCCACGGCGGCGATGTCGGTCAGGCTCATGACCGGATTGGTCGGGGTCTCGATGAAGATCATCCGGGTGGCCGGCTGCAGGGCCGATTCGATCTCCTCCAGACGGGAGGTCTCGACGTAGCTGAAGGTCAGTCCGAACTGCTTGAGGACATGCTCGAACAGCCGGTAGGTCCCGCCGTACACATTCCGGGAGACGATGATGTGGTCGCCGCTCCGGAGCAGGGCCATGACCGCGGAGATCCCGGCCATGCCGGAGGCAAAGCAGGTTCCCGCCTCGGCTCCCTCCAGGGCGGCCAGGTTCGCCTCCAGGGCGGTGCGGGTGGGGTTGACCGTGCGGGCGTAGTCAAACCCCTTGTTTTTTCCGAGCTCCGGCAGGACATAGGTGGAGGTAGCATATATCGGGGTCATGATGGCGCCGGTGGTCGGATCGGGTTCCTGCCCGGCATGGATGGCATCGGTGGCAAAGCCCATGGTGAAAGCTCCTCAGGAGGTAGATTGGAGACGTGATGGTAGCCCAGGGAGGTGTGCGTGTCAATTTGCGGAGGGCCGTGACATCCCGGTGCCACGGCCCCCGCAAGGCGATTATCAGTGTCGGAAAACGATGACTCTATCGTTTTTTGTGAGGTTTTCCGTGCGAACGGTGGTTGTCCTTGGCCTTGCGCTCGTGGATCTTTTCTTTGCCCCCATGGCGCCTGCCGTGGTGTTCCCGGGCGATCCGTTCAAATCCCTTGCCGTTCCGGTGGTCGCGCACGACCTCCAGGGGAGAGATTCCGAAGTGATTCGCAGTGATCTGGATCTTCACCAGGGAGGTGAACTCATCATCGGAAATCGCGAAGCTGCCCTGGTGGTGGCGCCGATGTTTTCGCCAGTGACCCCAGGCGTTGCCGTACGGAGGGCCCGGATCGCGGTCCATTCCGACGAACAGCCGGTGGGGGCCCACCCCGGTGTGGACGAGAATGGCGCTCCAGGACATCCCGCTGAGGCGCAGCTTCCAGATGAAGTTGAGGTCCCTGCTCGACTCCGCCGCCAGGAACAGGAGGACCGGAAAATCGTCCCCCGGATGCGGCACCCGGTGCAGGATCTCGACCGCCACCCCCGCGTCGGGATGGTAGTGATCGTTGGACAGATTCAAAAAAAGCTGGACGTCGTCCGAAAGCCGCAGACCTGCGGTGATGTCGAAGTCGATAGCGGCCGCGGGGGTGATCCCCGCCGGGATGAAAAGAATGCCCGTCAGGGCCAGGGTCAGGATACCGTTCCGTGTCGCCATGCCTCTCCTCCATTTAATTTGGGATTCTCCATTGAGAATATGGTTTTCGGGAAGGGGAGGGTCAAGGGAAGTTCAATTTTGTTCTCAGCGGATCTCCATGGCGATGAAGAAGAAGGCTGCCCTCTCCAGATGCGCGGTCAGGTGGTGGAAGGGGAGGTTGTATTCGGTCTCCGCTCCCGGCTTGAGGTTGATCCCCTTGGTGCCCCCGGTGGTGGCCCCGACCAGCCGGTCATCCTTGTCGAACAGGGAGATGGCCAGCCCTACCGAAACCCCCTTCTGGCCCTTGTTGATCAGCTTGACCCGGGCCCGGTTGGCGGTCCGGAACCCCAGGGTCGCCCCGGGGAATTCGAACAGGATGGAGGTCACCTCCACCTCGCCGGCGGCGATATGGATGGTCAGGTTCTGGTTGGGAGAGAACTGGTATCGTTTGCTGCCCAGGTGGGAGGCGGCGAAGGTCAACGGCACGGCCAGGAGCAAGGCGGCGAGGGCGGTGAGGGGGCGGCGGGCCAGTCGGCGAGTCCACATCGAGATACCTCCGAATCCGGGTAGGTCCCCGGTGACAATTTTCAATCCTCGAACCGGATCCCCTTGATCGAATTGTTCAGGATGAACATCTGCGTATTGTTCTCGTCCGGATCGGACGGGGTGAAGAAGAAGCCCTTCTCCTCCGGGCTGTAGTTCTTGGTGTATCCCCAGACGGTCTCCCCGTCCTTGAACTCCACGACGGTCCTCTTCCCCGAGCCGGCGGCCGCGCCGGGGAACTGCTTGGAACGGTCGACACTCCGCCGCAAACCGCCGTAATCCTTCACGTAGAACAGCGCCTTCATTTCCTTCATATGCACCGTGCTCGGCATCCCTCCCCCCTCGCAGGGCAGCAGGTGGAAGGCCTCTTCTTTGGGGTCGAAATCCTGGGTCGTTCCCCGCATCGTCTTGCCGTCCTTGAAGTGGACTACAACCTTTTCTTCCATTCAATACCTCCTGTTCGGTGATAAATGGGCCGCCCTCCTCAGAGCCCCTGGAGAGTGCCGCCGGTGCCGGCGAGGAAGGAGACGCCGGCTATCGGATTTGTGTTGAGGTCCTCCAGTGTGGGGGGCATGGGGATTGCGCTCAGGGTGTCGGCGAACTCGACCCGGATCGAGCCGCGGTCTAGGATCTCGAAGGTCAAGGTGAGGAGGAGCGCGTTCCCCACGGCATCGCAGGCCTGCTCCACGCACACCTGCCCTATCGGACAGCCGGTGCGGCAGTCCGAGGCAGGCTTGACGCATTGGCCCACGGCGCCGCACAACTCTCCTGACGGAAGGCAAACCGTGTCACCGGTACAGGCAAGTCCGGTGGAACAGGCCTGGCGGTTGATCCGGGTCATTCCGATGATCAACCTTTCCGGATCCAAGGGAGAAGGTAACAGCAGGGGATTGAGTGT
>JAPUIV010000137.1 GCA_027296665.1 Acidobacteriota bacterium
GTGTTTGCCTCCGCACTTATCGACCCGAAAACTTTGACGGAAGTAGGGGTCATCCTTTTTGACAATGGCGAAAAACTGGTTGAACTCAATGATGGAGGCGGCAATCCCGTCGGTATACAAGTGCGAACGGGGGATGAGGTCAGCCGCGATCAGATTTACACACGCCAGTTCGCCATCTTCAACACCACGTCCTTTCCGGCCGAGGATTGCATCGCCCTGGCTCCCATCGTCCCGACTCTTACACCTACCGACGGGGTCACCTCGCTCAAGGTTTTCGGCCAAGGCTTATCCCTTGATTTCAAGGTGGACGCCGTGGATACCGTGAGCGGCGCGGCCCGCCTGACGACCGTGGAATCGGGCCTGTCGATACCCACGGTGCCGATGTGCTGTAAAATTTTCGGCTTCGAACTCTGCAACCAAGGTGAGCCTGCCTGCGCAACACCCTGAACCAACCTGGTTTTCGCTGATCCATTTCCCCGCTAATGCTTCATTCCCTGGTTTCCGACCTCGTTTTTCCGCCCGTTTCACTTTTTCCGGGGCCGTAACATGCGCCGGAGTCCAGATAGGGTACGGGGGGTGAGCCGTCCTGTTTTTTCCGCCAGGGAAACGGCGCGCAGGGCGAGAAGGCGGTGCAATTCGCCTAGTTCGGGAGCCGCCTTGTCGAGGTGATCGAGGTGTTTTTTGAGTGTGAGGGAATCTCCCCGTGAAATCGGCCCGGTCAGGGCCCCGGCCGGGCCCCCCTTCTCCAGGTTGGCCACCGTTGCCCGCAGCAGGGGAGTGAAGAGGCCGGTCCAGTCGCGTGCGAAGCGGCGGCCGGACCGGTTGGGGAGGAGGTCCAACCCCAGGGAGACTAGGCAGACCAGGTAGTTGGAAAGAAAGCAGGCGCAGAGGTGGTAGGCAGTTTTCCCCTCGGCCGGAATCAC
Organism: Acidobacteriota bacterium; assembly: GCA_027296665.1. GTDB lineage: Bacteria > Acidobacteriota > Polarisedimenticolia > JAPUIV01 > JAPUIV01 > JAPUIV01. The sequence continues at coordinate 924 of JAPUIV010000137.1, forward strand.
CGCCGCCCGTCCCCCGAGGGCCCGGGCGATTTCCCGGCCCACGCGGACCGCGCGGGCATCCCCTTCCAGGAAAACCGGCGCTCCTCGTAAATTTCGGACGTCCGATTGCCCGCCGGTGAGAGTCTGGAGGGGATGGATCGATCCGGTGTGCGCCCCTTTCCGGGCCAGGGCGGAAAGCTCGGATCGATCTTGGGCGCCGCTGGTGTGGAGCACCGTCCGGTTCTTCCAGCAAAGATCACTGGCGGCCAGAGCCCGGGCCACCTGGGCGATCTGCCGGTCCGGGACGCAGATCAGGACGAGGTTCGACTCTCCCACCGCCGCGGTCGCGGCGCTGAATCCCCGGCCCCGCCCGATCCTTGCCGCCGCCCTGCGAGACGACGCCAGCGAACCGCAGATGATCCCCTCCAGGCGGAAACGGGAGGAACGGGATAGGATCCTGCCAAGGGCGGTGCCCATCCGCCCGGCGCCCACCAGGGAGAAACGGGTGGGAGACGGTTTTTTGCGTTTTTCTGTGGTCATCCCCCGGGTTTCCAGCCATCCAAATATTCAAGAAGTTCGCGCATGTCGGCCGGGAGTTCCGCCTGGAGTTTCACCGGCAGCCCTGATGTGGGGTGCAGGAATTCGAGTTTCCATGCATGCAGAGCGGGTCTTCCCAGGGCCTGGATGTGGTGCCGTAACTCCTTCTCGCGGGGATGAAGATTCCGTTCCCCCCCGTATTTCCGATCGCCGACGATCGGATGGCGAATGGCGGCAAGATGAACCCGGATCTGGTGGGTCCGACCCGTCTCCGGGCGTACCTCCAGGAGTGTGAAGGCGCCGTAGCTCTTCACCGGCAGCAGATGGGTGAGGGCGGGCTTCCCTATGGGGGAATGGGTGCTCATGGCGGTCCGCTCCCGGCGATGGCGTCCCACCGGCAGATCGATCCGGCGCGGCCGGACGGTCCCCCAGGCCAGCGCAAGGTAACATTTTTTCACGACACGATCCTGGAACTGGTCCGCCAGGCAGCGATGGGCGGAGTCGGTCTTGGCGATGACAATAAGTCCGGTGGTTCCCTTGTCGAGGCGATGCACGATACCGGGGCGTTGGGGGTGGCTGCCGGCGGAAAGCGCCATGTGCCGGCCCAGGAGGGCATTGACCAGGGTTCCTTGCCGTATCGGCCCGGCGGGATGAACCACCATGCCCGCGGATTTGTTGATCACAATGAATTCCTCTTCCTCACGGACCACGTCGAGGGGAAGGTTTTCCCCTTCGATCCGAACCGGATCGGGAGCGGGTGATCTGCACACCACCTCCTCTCCCAGTTTGAGACGGTGGCCGTTCTTGGCCGCCTTCCCGTTCACCGTGATCTTCCCCTGGAGAATCGCCTTCTGGATCGCGGAGCGGCTCAGATCCTTCCTTCGCGCAGTGACAAATCGATCCAGCCGGGTGCCGGCCGCGTCGGGGGAAACCTGGAATCGGGTGCGATCCGGCTCCGGAGACGGGGCCGATCGGGCCGTCATTTTCCGCCCCCGGACTCGGCCGGTCTGCCGCTTCGCAGGATCTTCAACAACATGAATCCGGCGATGAGGAACCCCGCCAGAGCAATGAGCTGGGAGGTAGTGAGGTTTCCGGCGATCTGAGGGCCCCGGTAATCTCCCCGGAAGAATTCCACCGTGAAGCGGAAGCCGCCGTGCAGCAGGAGGTAGAGCCAGAAGATGGTGCCGGGACGGCTTTTCCTGCGGTAGAAGAAGACCAGGACAAAGAAGGTCAGGAAGTTCGAGGCGGAGTGAAACAGCTGGGTGGGGAGGAGAGGGGTATCCAGGGTGACACCGGTGAGGTGATACGCCTCGGGGTTCCGGAAGGTCACCGAGATCGGGGTGTCGGCGGGAATGCCGTAACAACAGCCGGCGGCGAAACAGCCGAGCCGGCCGATCGCCTGACCGATGGCCGCGGCGGGGGCGACGGCATCGGTGGCCTTCCACACCGAGATCCGGTGGCGGCGAAGGTAGAACAGGCCAACGGCCAGGGCGAAGAGGAGACCGCCGTAAAAAACGCCTGCCGCCCGCCAGGTCCGGAGAATCTCTTCGGGGTGGCGCAGGTAATGGGGGAGGTCGATGAGATAGAGGAACAGTTTGGCGCCGATGATGCCGGAGAGCAGGGCATAGATACCGAGGTCGAGAATTCTCGCCGGTTCGATCCCTTCCTTGCGGGCGTAGTGGGTAGCTACCCGGAGGGCGACGAGAAAACTGATGGCGTATAGAAGGCCGTAGGTGCCGATCTGGAAATGGAGGATCTTGAAGAGGATTGGATGCATGGTTCACCCGGCCTGGCGGGCCTTCCCCTGTTCCCCGAAAAGGTCCAGGCCCAGAAGTCCCACTCCCAGGCAGATCGAGGCGTCTCCCAGGTTGAACGCCGGCCAATGATGGGAGCCCCAGTAGACATCAAGGAAATCGACCACGAACCCGAGCCGGATCCTGTCAATAAGATTGCCGGCAGCCCCTCCCAGGATCAGGGCCAGGCCGAGGCGGAACCAGAGTTCCCGCCGATTCGATTTCAGGAGAATAAGGAGAACGAAACAGATGGCGGCTATCGGCAGGATGGTGAAGGCGACCATGCGGACCGCTCCGCCGAATTCCCTGCCGAACCCGAACAACGCCCCCTGATTCGCGACGAAGGTCAGATCAAACAGTCCGGGTATCAGCCGGACAGTTCCGCGCGGCACCAGCTTCGCTAGGATCGCCATCTTGGTCACCTGGTCCGCGGCGACAATGGCAAGGCTCAGGGCCAGAAACCCGAAGGGGGATGCGGGAGGGGTATGAATGGACGATTCAGCTTGATTCATGGGAAGGTTCATCGAGGTATTCTCGCACAGGTTCGATGCAACGGCCACACAGGCGGGGGAAATCTTCCTCCGTACCGACGTCGGTTGAATAATTCCAGCAACGTTCACATTTTTCCCCCTCGGCCCGTTGTATTTCGATCCGGGGCGAGGCATTTCGATCACTCCGGTCACCCGTTGCCGCGATCCTCAGATCGACCTGCGAGACGATGAAGATCATGGGCAACTGGGAGTGATAACTCTTCAGGAATCCGGCCAGGGGCGGCCCGGCGCTCAGGATCACCTTTCCTTCCAGAGAATTCCCGATGAGCTTCTCCTCCCTGGCCAGGTCCAGAGCCTTCTGTACCTCCTGGCGTAGAGAGAGAAGGCGTTTCCATCGCTCCTCCAGGCCGGCGTCCTCCGGGATATCGGCGGCGGAGAGAAATTCGGCGAGATGGATCGACCGGTCCCGGGGCTTGAGCTTCCCCAGCTCTCCCCAGATCTCCTCCGAGGTAAAGCAGAGAATGGGCGCCATGAGCCGGCATACCGTCTCGGCGATCCTCCACAGGGCGGTCTGGGCGGAGCGGCGGGGTGTCCCCGCGCGGGAAGAGGTGTAGAGGCGATCCTTCAGAATATCCAGGTAGATGGAACTCATGGTGACGGCGCAGAAGTCCTGCAGAGTGTGGTACACCGTGTGAAATTCGAATTCCTCGTATCCCACCCGTACCCGCGATGAGACCCGCCGAAGCTGCAGGAGGGCCCAGCGGTCGACCTCTTCCATTTCATCGAATGGCACCTGATCCCGGTCCGGACGAAAGTCATGGAGGTTGCCGAGAAGAAACCTGCAGGTATTCCGGATCTTTCGATAGGCCTCCACGTTTTGCTTGAGGATCTCCTCGGAAAGACGCATGTCGTCCAGGTAATTGGTCATCGAGACCCAGAGCCGCAGGATCTCGGCCCCCCGGCCCTGGATCACTTCCTGGGGAGAGATGACGTTCCCCCTGGACTTCGACATCTTCCGCCCTTCGGCGTCGAGGGTGAATCCATGCGTCAGCACGGTCTTGTAGGGGGCCCGGTCCTTGTCGTTCACCGCGATGAGAAGGGAGGAATGGAACCATCCACGGTACTGGTCATGGCCCTCGAGGTACAGGTCTGCCTGATCCGAGGGATCGCCACCGGGCTGGACGACACTGTACGACACCCCCGATTCGAACCAGACGTCCACGATCGCGTCATAGGGTTCCCAGCGATCGGCCTGATGGCAGACGGAACATTCGGCGCCATCGGGAAGGATCCGGCCGATCAGTTCCTTCCGGTCCCGGTACGGAACCATCTTTCCATCCTGTTGTTTCCGGCCATACCAGCTTTCCGAACCTTCCTTCTGGAACAGTTGTTCGACCTTTTCAAACAGGCGGGGATCCCGGAGAAAGGCCTGGGGATTTTCGGGAAAGCACCTGGAACAGGTGACGGCGGGGATCGGCACCCCCCAGGCCCGTTGTCGGGAGATGCACCAGTCGGGCCGGGACTCGATCATATGGGCGATTCGCTTCTCCCCGAAGGACGGGATCCACCTGGTCTGTTTCACCGCCGCCAGAGCATGCTGCCTCAGATCGTTCCGATCCATGGAGATGAACCATTGGGGAGTGGCCCGGAAGAGAACGGGATCCTTGCTTCGCCAGCAATGCGGGTAGGAGTGAACGATCTCCTCGGAACCGAGAAGAAGCCCTCTCTTTTCCAGATCCTTGAGAATTTTGGAATTGGCGGACCAGACCGAGAGGCCGGCGAGGAAGTCATGGGGCGCCACCCGATCGGGGAGAAAACAGCCATCGTCTCCCACTGGATTGAAGGTTTCCAGGGAATATTTCTCGCCGGTATAAAAATCGTCCATGCCGTGGCCCGGGGCGGTATGCACCAGGCCGGTTCCCTGATCCAGGGTGACGTAGTCCGCCAGGACCAAGACCGCGGGCCCGTTTGTGGGGTAGGGGGGATCGGCCAGCAGGGATCGCCCCCTCCATTCCTTCCCGGTGCCGGGGCCGACGAGATCCTTTCCGGAAAATCGGGTGACGCACTCGGCATCCCGGAGGGCCGGGCAATGCCGGATCACCTCTTCCCTGAGCTTCTCCGCCACCAGGAATATTTCGGACCCGGTTTGCAGGGCGGCGTATGTCAGGTTGGGGTGAAGGGCGACGGCCCGGTTGGCCGGCAAGGTCCAGGGGGTGGTGGTCCAGATCAGAAGCGAGATCTTGCCGGCGAAAGGTGTCAGGGCGGGGAAGATGTCTTCCACCCCCCGCACCGGAAACTTTACCCAGATCGAGGGAGAACGGTGATCCCCATACTCCACCTCGGCCTCCGCCAGGGCGGTCCTGCACTTGGGGCACCAGTGGACCGGTTTTTCACCGAAATAGATTGCGCCGCGGCTAAAGAATTTACCCAGTTGTCGAATGATCTCCGCCTCGTAATTCCGGTCCAGGGTTCGGTAAATTGTCTTTTCGTTTCCCTTCCGGTCCCACAACACTCCCAGGCGGCGGAACTCCCGTGCCTGGATATCGACGAATTTTATTGCGTACTCCCGGCAACGTTCCCGAATCTCGAGGCGCGGGAGGGATCGAATCTTTTCGGAACCGACCTGCAGTTCGATCTGGTGTTCGATAGGCTGTCCGTGGCAGTCCCATCCTGGAATGTAAGGGGCGTTGAACCCCATCATGGTTCTGGACTTCACGACGATGTCCTTCAGGATCTTGTTGAGGGCTTGACCCAGGTGGATATTGCCGTTGGCATAGGGAGGACCGTCATGGAGAAAGAACAGGGGACGATCGGCGCTCTTGTCGCGAATTTGTTGGTAGAGACCTATTTCGTCCCAATGGGAGAGGGTGTCGGGCTCCAGACGATTGAGATTCGCTTTCATCCGGAACTCGGTCCTGGGAAGGTTCAGTGTGTCCTTCATTCTGAAAGGCGCGTCCATTCGGTCATTCCTATTTGGGATTCGGAGGCGGAGATGTTGGAACCATTCGAGAAAAACAGAGAAAATGCAATCTAGCACCGGGCTCCGGAACTTGTCAAGACGCGCTCCAGACCCGGTTGCTCCTTGACCGGGTCGCAACCCCATGCTAAGGTTCGGCTTCGCTCCTCCTCCCCCGTGTTCCCCGGGGCGGGCCGTGACCGCTTCATTCCCATATGAAACGCATTTACCTGGACAACAACGCGACCACTCCTCAGGCCCCCGAGGTGACCGAGGCAATGCGTCCCTTTTTCGAGGAGCATTTCGCCAATCCCGCCAGCACCCACCGGGAGGGTCAGAAGGTTCGCCACCGCCTGGAAGCCGCCCGGGCCCGCGTGGCCGAATTGATAGAGGCATCTCCCGAGGAGATTGTCTTCACCAGCGGCGGGACCGAATCGATCAACCTGGCCATCCTGGGTGCGGCCCGAAAGCGGCCCGATGGGCATATCGTCACTACGGCCATCGAGCACGCGGCGGGACTGGAGGCGGTCCGGCGATTCGAGGAGGAGGGCGGAACGGCCACCTATGTTCGCTCTCGTTCCTCCGGCGATATCGATCCGCAGGCGGTCATTGACGCGATCCGGCCGGATACCGTTCTCGTTTCGGTGATGCATTCCAATAATGAGACCGGCGTCCTCCAGCCGATCGAGCCTCTGGCCCGGGAATGCAACCGGCGAACGATTCTCTTTCACACCGATGCCGCCCAGAGCTGCGGAAAGATCTCCATATCGGTACGCGAGACACCGGTCGATCTGGTTTCCCTGGCGGCCCACAAGTTCTACGGACCGAAGGGCGTCGGCGCCCTGTACATCCGCAAGGGGATCGACCTCCTTCCCCAGATGTTCGGCGGAGGCCAGCAGGGGAGTCGGCGCAGCGGAACGGAAGCCACTGCCCTCGCGGTGGGAATGGGACGGGCATGCGAGCTGGCCCGCTCTGCCCCGGGAAGTTACCTGGAGAGGATCGCGCCGCTGCGGGATCGTTTGGAGCGCGGCCTGGTTGCGGCCTATCCCGGCGCGACCGTGAACGGGAGCAATGCACTGCGGCTCCCCAATACCTCCTCCGTTCGGTTTCCGGGTATCCGCGGGGAGGAGATGGTGATCTCGCTCGACCTGCAGGGTATTGCCGTTTCTCCCGGGGCGGCCTGTTCTTCCGGCGCTCACCGTCCCTCTCATGTATTGATCGGGATGGGCCTGGGTGCCGATCTCGCCCGCAGTTCCGTGCGGTTCAGCCTGGGGCTTTACAGCCTCCCGGAAGAAATCGATCGGGTATTGCAGGTCATACCGGAGATAACGGCGGGACTGCGAGGAATGGGGAACCGGATGAGCACGGCAGCGGGGAAGGAAGGGGATCGGGCGTGACCGCCAGGGTAGCAGTTGCCATGAGCGGCGGGGTGGACAGTTCGGTTGCCGCCGCCATTCTGAAACGAAAAGGTTTGGACGTGGTTGGCCTGACCATGCGGCTGTGGGGATCCTCCCGGCCGGAAAATAGTAAAAGGTGCTGTGGAGACCGGGATCTGGCCGACGCCCGGGCGGTGGCGGGGCATCTGGATATCCCCTTTTATGTCCTGGATTTTCAGGAGGAATTCCAGCGGGAGGTGGTGCGGCCTTTTGCCCTGGCTTACTTGCAAGGAAGAACTCCCAGTCCCTGCATTCTCTGCAACCGGGAGGTCAAGTTCGGGCGTTTGCAGAGCCTGGCGGAACAACTCGGGGCCACCTTCCTGGCAACGGGACACTATGCCCGCGTCGATCGGGAAGGGGAGGGAGAAAGGGTCCGGCTTCGCCGGGGAATCGATTCGGGAAAGGATCAATCCTACTTTCTTTTCAACCTGGACCAGCGGCAGCTCCGGTCTCTGATGCTCCCGATTGGAGATCGGACCAAGGCGGAGGTGCGCCGGCTGGCGGAGGAATGGGAACTTCCGGTGGCGGCCAAGGAGGAAAGCCAGGACCTGTGCTTTGTCTCCGAGGGGGGATATCGAGCCGTGATCGACCAGGTAGTTCCCGGAGCGGGCGGGAAGTGCGGGGAGATCGTGGACAGCGGGGGCCGGGTACTGGGAACGCATGACGGGATCGAACGGTTCACGGTGGGCCAGCGGCGGGGCCTCGGCATCTCCACCGAGGAACCGATGTATGTCATTTCCCTCCAACCCGAAAGGAACCGCGTGGTCGTAGGGCTCCGGCGGGAAACGCGCCGGTCCGGCCTGGTGGCCGAAGGGGTGAACTGGATTTCCTTTTCCCGTCCACCTGACAGCATCGAGGTGACGGCGAAGATCCGTTCCCGCCATCCGGGGGCGGCCGCCCGGGTTCGCGGAGGAGAGGGCGACCGGGTTCACGTCGAATTCCGGGAACCCCAGACTGGAATCGCGCCTGGCCAGGCGGTGGTTTTCTATGATGGAGAGGAAGTACTGGGAGGCGGGTGGATTCGCTCGTCCTGCTGAATCCCTCCCGGTTGACAGGTTCCCGGGCCGATGCTACTGTCGGATTCCCAGGTAAAGAATTTGCGGGCATAGCTCAGTTGGTAGAGTGCAAGCTTCCCAAGCTTGATGTCGCGGGTTCGACTCCCGTTGCCCGCTCCAAAGCCGTTTTGATCCCGTGTTGGCGTCTTCCAGAAGGAGTAGTTTTGGGTTTCCCGAAGATCCGAAATATTCAGGAATACCTGGAAAGCCGGCGATCGGTTGATGGGCCATCCGCCCTCGAGGGGCGGGAGGCTGAACCGAGCGAGTCGGTTGTTGGCGCGCACTCCCTGTTTCGCGGCGAGGTGTGCGGCGCCGGTCCCCTGCGGATCCGGGGCAGGCTGGACGGTGCAGTACGGATCGAGGGGGAGTTCATCGTGGAGGCGGAGGGTCGTGTCGACGCCAACATGGTGGCTGGCCATGCGACCCTGCGGGGACGGATCGAAGGCAACCTCCGGGTGGCCGGGATCGTCAAACTCGAAACAACAGCCAGGTTTTTCGGGGATATCACCTCCGAACGCCTCCTGGTGGAACCTGGAAGCATTCTGCAAGGCAAGGCCGAGATACGGGAAACGACCTGATTCCCATCCCCATCCCCATCCCACCGCCAACTGAATGACATTTTTTTTCAGGGTAACCGACCCTTCTTGACACCATTTTGACGGGTTGCCGTTAATTGACAATTCCGTGTCGATACCATCCTCCAACGATATGCAGGGGGGAAGGGAACTCTGGTGAGGTGCGATGGCGGGGCGGGGGGGATCGACCACCCCCTGCATTGCTGGCACGGGGATTGCTCAACATCTGGAGGAATCCGGAAAAGTTCTGGATGCGGGAGAACGAGAGCCAATGAATGGAAATATCCTGGTTGTGGATGACGAGGAAGGGATTCGCGAACTCCTGGCAGCGAGCCTCGGGGAAGAGGGCTACACCGTTTTCGGGGAGCCGGGAGGTGAAGGGGCGGAACAGCGGATCCGGACCGACTCGATCGACTGCGTGCTCCTCGACCTGGTGCTTCCCGGCAGGGGAGGTATGGAGACTCTGGAGGCCTTGCTTACCTCGGAACCTGAATTACCGGTAGTGATGATGACGGGGCATGCTTCGGTGGAAACCGCCGTTCGCGCCATGCGGCAGGGGGCCTTCGATTACCTGGTAAAACCGTTGCGAATGGAGGCGGTCAGTGTCGTGGTATCGAAGGCAATGGAATCACGGCGGCTCCGGCAGGAATGCCACCGGCTCCGGCGGCAGGTTGACGATCGGCACAGCGCCAGGACCCTGATCGGGACCAGCGATAGCATGCGGGAGATTTTCCGGTTGATCCCTCGGGTGGCTCCCTCCTTCAGTCCGGTCCTGACCTGTGGCGAGGCGGGTGTGGGAAAGGGACGGGTGATCCGCGCCCTCCATGAGGGAGGCAGGCCCGGAACGCCCTTTGTCACGGTCGACTGCACCACAATGGAAGTTGCCGGGCTGGAAACGGCCCTGTTCGGGAAGCCCGGTCCCGATGGGAACGGGGGCGCGATCAGCCGGGCCGGTTCGGGCAGCCTGTTCCTGCGGGATGTCGGGGCCATGCCTCTTGCCGTGCAGGCCCGGTTTGCCGAGTTCCTCGAGGCGCGCAATTCTCCCGCACCGCGCGGTCCGGATCGAAAGACCTGCCGTGTGATGGCTTCAAGCCGCACCAATCTCGATATTCTTCGCAAAGAGGGCAGGTTCCGGGAAGATCTCTTCTACCGCCTTCATGTGGTGTGCATCGATATTCCACCCCTGCGGGAACGCCGGGAGGATATCCCGGCCTACCTCACCTATTTCCTCAAGAAAACCGCTGAATCCCTTGAAATACCTACAAAAACCATGTCTACTGAAGCCCGGGCCCAGATTATGGATTACCCCTGGCCGGGAAACGTTCGCCAGCTCGAAAATGCGGTTGAGCGCGCCTTCTCCCTGGCCTACGGCCGGGAGGTGATCGTTCCGCAAGACCTCCCCGCCGAGGTTCAGGCAGGAAAATCGATCCTGATTCCCTGGCTGGCCGGGAAAGCGCAGGGGGACTCCTTGCCGGAGATCCTGACTGCATTTGAACAGCAGATGCTTCTTCAGGCCCTGGAGCGATCCAACTGGGTTAAGACCCGGGCCGCCGCCATACTCAAGATCAAAAGAACCACCCTCATAGAAAAGATGAAACGGCTGGGCATTCCCCTCAAGGACGGTCGCTGGCAAAGCTGGGCCTGACCCTCCCCGGGTTCCTCCCTTGCGGCCTCATTTCATTGGTGTTATCATCATGCAAGGGCCTGATGTCCGCTCTGGATAGGCGTTTCCGGAATAGTGGAAAAATTCATTCCCTCCTGACCTCCAGCCGAAATGGGGCTCCAATGGGAAGTAAACAGATTCTCGTTGTCGACGACGATGCCGACACGGTGGAACTCACCACCCGGGTGCTGCACGGAGGGGGGTTCCGGGTTCTGCAGGCCCTTTCCGGCGGCGATGCGATTCGCCGCGCCAATGAATTCCACCCCGATCTGATCCTCCTGGATATCCAGATGCCGGAAATGGACGGGTGGGAGGTGCTCAAGGCCTTGAAAATGGATTCCGGGACGATCGATATCCCGGTGGCGATGTTCTCGATCCGCGGGGAGGTGCGGCACCGGGTTCACGGTATTCAAGAAGGGGCATTCGACTACATCATGAAACCGTTTTCCTTCAATGAACTCCTGGGCCAGGTCCGCCAGATTTTTCTTCGCCTGAAGGGCGAGGCCTGAGACCATGGAGAATCATCGACGCCCGCACGACTACTACCGCTTGAAGGCCGGGTACCTGCGGTTCAAGGGAGCTCTTTACGATCGAAACACCGGTCTGTTCGCCTTTCCATTTTTTTTCGATCGGATCCGGGCCATGCTGCAGGGGAAGGACAGGATCGGTGTGGTCCATCTCGAGTTGGATGGTCTGGACCTGATAGAGGATCGCTTCGGATGGCAGGAGTCGGACCTTCTCCGGGTACGGGTTGCCGAGATTCTCCTGGGCCTCCGGGAATCGGTTCTGGGAGCAGGCGCCCTGCTTGCCTGCAGCGGCGTTCACGGCAAGGGTTTCCTCCTGTTCCTCGATGAGTTACCCGAAGGCGGACAGGTCACCGAACTACGGATGGGAACCTTCGCCGAGGAGATCGGCGAGGCGGTCCACCAGGGCCTGCAATCGGTTTTCTCTTCGGAATCGGCTGGTTTCCTGCAAATGAAAACCGGGTCGAGCCTGCTGCTCGATCTTCCCTTGACCCGCTTTGAACGCCGGGTGTACCACGCGGTGGAGCAAGCGCGGGGGAAGCCACCGGAAAGGGATCGCCAGGAACGGGTCCGGCGTCTGGAAGAATTACGCCAGATCCTGCATGGAGAAAGTCTGGAAACTTATTTTCAGCCGATTGTCCGGATGGAGAATCGCGATCTCCTGGGGTACGAGGCGCTGGCCCGCGGTCCCCGGAATTCCAGCTTCGAGTACCCGGCAAACCTATTCTGTTTTTCCGACCAGGTCGGAGTTTCCCCGGAACTGGACGGAGTGTGCAGGGATCGAGCGCTGGCCGACGCACAGGGGCTGGAACCGGGACTCAAACTGTTCCTGAACTGCCTTCCATCGGCAATCGAGGGATCCTCCCTGCGCAGCGAGAAAATCTGGAACCGGATGCGGAAATCTAGACTTTCCTACGACAGCATCGTCTTCGAGATCACCGAACGCACCGCTATCAAAGATTTCCGGGCTTTTGGCCGCGGCGTCGATCTGTTGCGAAAGGAAGGTTACCAGGTGGCAATCGATGACGTGGGTACCGGGTATTCGACCCTTCAGGCGATATCCGAGGTGCAGCCGGAATTCCTGAAAATTGATATGTCGTTGATCCGGAATATCGACCAGAGTCTGA
>JAPUIV010000138.1 GCA_027296665.1 Acidobacteriota bacterium
TGGAATCAGTCGAGGATCGTCCTTACGTATTTGTCGGCATTGACCCAACTGCGAAGAATTCCATGCCTGTAGGCCGCTTGACCACGAAATCTCTCGTCCCGAGGGTAGATGCCCTTGGCGTTTGTGTGGTAGGCGTAAACAATCGTCCCGGCTGCCGCGGTGCCGTCGTGATGCATGACCTTCCCCTCTATCTGCATCGGCTCGCCGGGCTCTCCGCGGGGACCGATTCTCGCCACGGACGAGAGGTCCGCGGGAAGACCCAGGAAAACCGCCTCGCATCCTTCACATGGTCCCCCAATGATGGGCTCACGCCCCGTCACCTGGCCACCCTCGGATGCGGTACAGCCAAAAAGACACGCGAGCATGAGCACAAATATTCTCGAATTCGTGGCTCTAATCATCCTCGTTCCTTTTGTTCCCTGAGTGCACCGTCGGCCCAACGGACCCTCTGCAGATCAAGCTGAAATCTGGAGCCGCCGTTCGCTCCCGTATTTCCGGAGAATGCCTTGTTCTTTTCATGGTCCCATCCTCTCAAGAAATGGAGCCTCCTGTAAACCCGGGGTGGTTCAGTCCAAGCCGTTGTGGATAGAAACCCGAAATGAAGGTGATGTTCCCCTCAACGGGTCCAATACTTGAGTTAGAATTTCAGGAAAAGTGATACAATCTTTCCTCGCGGGGGCGCCGGTCATTGCCTCCCGCCTTTCATCCTCCTTACCGAGGGTCCGACGTACCATCCCGGGACCTATTCCTTAGAGTGATTCGATGACTTCACAGGTTCCTGATCCTCCCCGTCCGCACAAGGCCAAGGTCAAGCGCCGCGCGGCGCGCCGGCTGTTCAACCGCTGGCTGACGACGGCGCAGGCGCGGGGCACCTTCTTCTTCGTCATCTTCGCTCTGATCGGGGTGATCGGCGGGCTGGTCGGAGCCTTTTTCCGCCTGGTTCTGACGGGCCTGCGGTCGGTTGCCTTCCAGTCGAATGAAGGGCTGTTCGATGCCGCCAAGTCGTTGCCCTGGCATTGGGTGGTCCTGATCCCGGCGGCCGGCGGTTTGGTCGCCGGCCTGATCATCCACTTCGCCCTGAAGGGGCAGAGGGGTGCGGGGGTGGCCGAGATCATGGAGGCGGTCGCCCTGCGCGATCGGAAGGTCGGGCTGCGTTCCTCGATCTGGAAGTCGCTGGCGGCGCTGAGCCTGATGGGCACCGGCGGGTCGGTCGGGCGCGAGGGGCCGATCGCGCAGGTGAGCGCGGCGGTTTCCTCGAAGATCTCCCGGTTCCTGGGGCTGAGCGCCGAGCGGCGCAACATCCTGCTCGGTTGCGGGGTTGCGGCCGGCATGGCGGCCACCTACAACGCGCCGCTCGGGGCGACCTTCTTCGTAATGGACATCATCTTTGCCAACTACGCCATGGACGTGTTCGGGCCGGTGGTGGTCGCGGCCCTCTCCGCCAGCCTGGTGACGCGGGCCCTGGTCGGTCCGAATCCTATCTATGACATTCCGGAGTTCCAGTCACCGGATGCATGGGAGTACATCTTCTTCGCCCTGCTCGGCGTCGCGGCCGCACTGGCGGGCCGCCTGTTCATCCTGGTCCTGGATCGGTCTTCCAAATACTGCGGCCGGATCCCCGCGCCGCTCTACGTCAAGACCCTCATCGGCGGGGTCGGAATCGGCATCATCGGGATCTGGCTGCCGCAGGTGTGGGGCAACGGCTACGAGGGGGTGAGCCTGGCGTTGACCGGCGGCTTGGCGATCTGGATGCTCGCCGCCTGCTTCATGGCCAAGATCCTGGCCACATCGTTGACCCTCGGCAGCGGCGGACTGGGCGGGGTGATGACCCCGACCCTGTTCATCGGGGCGGCCCTCGGGGGCCTGATCGGCACCGGCATCCACACCCTGCTACCGGGGATGATCCAGGAGCCGAACAGCTACGCCCTGGTTGGCATGGCCGGACTGCTGGCGGCGACCACCCACGCGCCGATCATGGCCACCTTCATCACCTTCGAGATGTCGGGGAACTACGCCATGATCCTGCCGCTGGGATTGTGCGCCGCGGTCGCCGCCCTGACCTCGCGCTGGCTCGGCAGCAATTCGATCTACACCGAGAGGCTGCGCAAGCGCGGCCTCGATCTCGATGCGGTCATCGAAGAGTCCGCCCTGCACGCCATCCGGGTCGAGGACGTCATGCGCCGCGACATCCCGGTGGTGCGGCCGGAGGTCCCCCTCCGCGTACTTCTCGACCGGTTTCTCCACGCGCACCGCAACCTGGTCCACGTGGTCGACCCGCCGGGGAATTATCTCGGCCTGATCGATCTGCAGGATGTGGTCGCGGCCACGGAGGACCCGTCGCTGCGCGACGTCCTGGTGGCGGTCGATCTGACCCGGCAGGTCCCGGCGGTCCTGCCCGGCGATCCGGTGGCGGCGGTGATGGAGCGGTTCTGGTTCCAGGAGTACGGCGAGCTGCCGGTCCTGTCCGACCAGGGCGAGCGGTTTCTCGGCGTCGTCACCCGCCGCGATGTTCTCGGGGCTTTCGACCGCGAAGTGCTGCGGCGCAAGGTCCTGACCATCCGCTACCGGCAGGGGAAGGGGATCCCGGAGAATCAGTTGCCGCTGCTGGGCAACTTCGGTATCGAGGAGATCGCGGTTCCGGCGGCGGCGATCGGCAAGACCCTGGCCGAAATTGATCTGCCCCGCCGGTTCCATCTCAACGCCCTGGCGATCCACCGCCCCGGCAAGAAGGGAATGGAGGAGTTGATCCCGCCTCCAGCCGACCTGAAACTGGCCGCCGGCGACCGGCTGGTCCTCCTCGGCCCCCGCGACAACCTGAAGAGCTTCGTGGAGCAGAAGAGTAGTTCTGGTCCGCTCTGAAACAAGCACCCTGAATAGGATGCAACCTTATTTCCTTCCGGTGACACTAGGATAGTGAAGGGAACGAATGGGAAAATCCGTTTTCCGGATCGAAAAAGTTTTGCGGCATCAGGCCCGCAAATAATTATCCAGTTTTACTAGTTCATTACAACCAAGACAATTTTTTACTTCAACGTGTTTGAAATTTACAAATCCCGCCTGTACTCTCGATCGAGAAAAGGGAACTTTGTTTTGGCGCGCGATGTTTAACATTATGAC
>JAPUIV010000139.1 GCA_027296665.1 Acidobacteriota bacterium
GCAGCAGCTCGGCGAAGACCCGGATCGATGCCAGAGGGGTCCTCAGCTCATGAGAGACGTTGGACACGAAATCGGATTTCATTTCTGAAAGTTTCCATGCTTTGTTGGCCTCCCGGAGAGCCAGGATCACTCCTCCCAGAAGGACAAAAGCAAGGAGGGCGGAAAGGGTCATATTAAAGGCGAAGCTTGTCCGGGCCCATTGCTCCGGAGTCGAACCCCGGCTGAAAAGTCCCAGGCTCCAATCGGTGAATACGAAAGGGATAGCCCGGGTAACGGCACCCTCGCGGTCCGATTGCCACTCCTTCGGGCCGAGAACGGTCCGATCCCGGCCATCCCGGACCGTGACGATCAGATCCTCCCCCGCCTCGGCGGGAAAGTAGTGCTCCACGGCCTTCTCGATCGTCGCGGGAAGAAGCTCCTCGCGGAAATAGCCTTCATCCAGGACCATTCCGGCAACACCGACAATGTGGGAATTATCATCGGTGATCGGATTCAGGATGATGCGGTTGCGGGGGTCGTGCTCATCGGCCACGGGCCCGACTAACTCCGGCTTGTTTTTCATGAATGCATGGATCTGCCAGGGGGTCTGGGCCACCATCATGGCGAGTGATTCGTTCGAGGCGAGAGGAATCACCAGCCTTTGGCGCTCTTCGTCGTAGACATAGATATCCCCTCTCTGGTCCTTACTGTAGTCAAAAATAAAAAGCCGGCGCGCCCCCTTCACCGGTTTTTTCTTCCAATGCAGAGCGGCCTTTTCGAGATGTCCCTGAAGGAACATGGAGGCAGGCAGATTCAGGGCCCGTTCGGCCGTGGTGCGATAGAAATACTGGATCTCCGTCCCCAGCGCCTCGAGATAGTTCTGGAGAGCGACCTTGTGAGCGATGGCCGACATCCGCTCCAGTTTGGTAAGCCACACGTACTGCATCCCCAGCAACACCATCAGGGGAATCAGGACGGCCATGAAACCAACCCAGAGAGAGTGGCGTTTCAAAAAATTGATGAGTTTTTCCATGCAGATCCTTACTGGGTTCCCGTGAACTATAACACAGGAAAACCCTGTCAGGACGGGAAGATCGAGCATGTTTACATCTTCTTGACAACAATGACACCTTTTTACATGGAGAGGTAGGACATTTACAATTTCCGGGCGTACACTCCCATTCGAACGATCAGGGAAGACCGAATTCAATTCCCCGATGAAGTTTTCAACCGGAAGATCCGGCCGGACGCGGTGCCCGGCAGCGACCTTCCGCAATACAGGAGGCCCGATATGGTTAGAAAAAACCTGTTCATGATCCTGGGGCTCGCGGCTGCTCTCGTAATTCCCGCGCTGGCCGGTGATTACGCCAAGTGCAAGTCGAGTACCCAGGATTGCCTGAACCATATGTCCGCCAAGCTCCGGAGCAGCGGCTTCGTCGGTGTAGAACTCGACATGAACGAAGAAACCGGCACCCTCAGCATCGTCCGGATTATCCCCGGCAGCCCCGCCGAGGAATTCGGTCTCCAGGCCGGGGATCAGCTATACGCCCTCAACGGCGTCGTGATTGCCAAGGCGAATCATGAAGCACTGGAGAAGGCCAAGCAGGAATGGGCTCCCGGGCAGGAGATCATCTACACGATCAAACGGGATGGAAACGACAAGGAAGTCGTTCTCACCCTGGCCCCGATGCCTGCCGATGTCATGGCGAAATGGATTGGCCAACACATGCTGGAACACGCTGAAAGCGCCATCGCCTCGGCAAAATAGGTTCCTTCCTCCCTTGTTCAAGGCCGGCGCACCTCCCCGCCGGCCTTTTTTTTTCGACCGGAATGCGGCTTGATTGGCCTTGGTTTTCAGGCCGGTCCGTGTGTCGGGTATGATAAGCGGAACGAGGCAGGAATGACGCCGGATAACGGAACCATGAACGGGACGATTTGCCTGGTCACAGGAGCGAGCCGGGGGATCGGGAAGGCGACCGCCATCGGATTGGCAAGGAGCGGTGCGCGGGTTGCCATCGTCAGCAGGGATCGGAAGCGCGGGGAGGCCGCCCGGAACGAGATTCAGAATGCCGCGGGGAATCGATCGGTGGAACTGTTCCTTGCCGATCTTTCCTCCCAGGAATCGATCCGGAACCTGGCGGCGGCGGTCGCAAACCGATTACCGGCTCTCCACGTCCTGGTGAACAATGCCGGCATCATCATGGCCGAAAGACGGTTGAACGCCGACGGCCACGAGATGACCTTCGCGGTCAATCACCTGGCTTATTTTTCCCTCACTCACCACCTCCTGAATCTCCTGAAGAAGGGAGCTCCCGCCCGCATCGTCAACGTCTCCTCCGAAGCCCACCGCCGGGCGCCTCTCGATCTGGATAACCTACAGGGGGAGAAACTGTACCGCGGCCTGGAGGCCTATGCCTGCTCCAAGCTCGCCAACATCCTCTTCACCCATCACCTGGCCGAACGGCTTGCCGGGACGGGAATCACGGTGAACTGCCTTCATCCCGGAGTGATCGAGACCGGCCTCCTCGAAGATTACGTCGGCGAGATGAACCGGGTGATCCGATGGGTCAGGCCGCTGTTGCGTCCTTTCTTCGGTGACGCGGAAACAGGGGCGGGATGCAGCCTCTACCTGGCCGCCTCGCCCGATCTGTCCGGGGTGACAGGTAAATACTTCATCCGCCAGAGGGAGGCCCGATCCTCGAGTAGGTCCCATGACAAGGTTCTGGCCGGCCGGTTGTGGGAGGAAAGTTGCCGGCTCACGGCGATTTGATCGGGGCGCCGGCGCCATCCATCTGCAGGTTCCGGAGAAGAAATTTTTCCATGACACGGAAGAACTCGAACATGTTTTCCTCGTTGTGGAAACCGTGTCCCTCGTTCTCCTTGACCAGATACTCCACCGGAATTCCCCGGGCCTTCAATGCGGCAACGATCTGATCCGATTCCTCCTTGCGGACCCGGGGATCGTTGGCCCCCTGCGCCACCAGGAGGGGGACCCGGATCTTGTCGGCGTTGAAGAAGGGAGATGTCTCCCGGAACCGTTTTTCATCCCTTTCGGGATGCCCGACCATCTCGTACATCATTTCCAGGTACGGCTTCCAGTAGGGGGGGATGGCGGCCATCCATGTGAAGAGGTTTGAAACTCCGACGTAACTGACGCCGCACCGGTATAGATCCGGTGTCTGGGTCAGGCCGGAAAGGGCGGCGTATCCTCCGTAACTTCCCCCATAGATGGCGACCCGTCCGGGATCGGCGATCTTCCCGGCGACGGCCCACTCCACACCGGCGGAGATGTCGTCTTGCATGGCCAGGCCCCATTGCCCGAATGATGCCTCCATGAATTTTCGTCCATATCCGGTCGATCCGCGAAAATTCATCTGCAGGACCGCGAATCCGCGGTTGGCCAGAAACTGTACCGCTGGATCGAAACCCCAGGAATCTCTGTGCCAGGGGCCGCCGTGCGGATGAACAACCAGGGGCAAATGTTTCGAGGGCCCACGCTGCGGGAGGGTCAAGTAGCCACGAATGGTGTGATCGTCCTTGGTTCGATAGGAGATCGGCCGCATCGAAGCCATATCCTCCTCCCGGAGCCAGGGGGACAGGTCGAAGAGTTTCTTCATCTCCATCTTTCCGGTGTCGAGCAGCCAGTAGCTTCCCCGGGTCCGGTCGCTGCCGGAGTAAACCACGTAGCGGGTCTCGTCCCGGGAGTAAGACACCAGACTGTTCTCGTATTGAGGTAACTGCTTGTCCAGGTAGTCTTGGATCGATTTTCTCTCTTCGTCGAAGAACCGGTATCCCGTCCGGTCAGTCTCATACACCGCCCCGGTGACCACTTTCCTTTTCTTCGATGTCAGGAGGCCCGATACGTCGACATCGGGATGCTCGAAGATCAAATCCTTCTCTCTCCCGGTCTCCAGATCGTATTCGAACAGGGCTGACTTATCCCGCCCCACATTCGAGGTGACGTAGAGGGCGTGATTGTCAAAAGTGAATGAGATCGGGTTGGCCGATTCCTTGAAGTTGTAGGTGGCCACCGTGCGCCAGGGATCGGATTCCCGATCGCGAAAGAGGATACTGGTGTTGATGCCGTCGGAGGTAGTTGCCAGGCGAAGATTCCCCTCATGATCGGTGATCCATGCCTGGATGTTTCCAGGATTTTCCGCGATCATCTTCATCTCGCCGGTATTCACATTGAGACGGTAGACATCGAAAATTTCCGGGTTTCGCCGGTTCATCTGAAACAGGATCTCTTCATCGATATCCTCCAGGTCGTCGATGATCCCGCATTTGACCTTCTCGAACGGGGTCAGATCGATCGGGCTGGACCCGTCCCGCCCCACCGCGAAGAGACGGAAATTCTCGTTGCCGGCCTGGTCCTGCAGGTAGACCAGGCGGTCATCGTTCACCCAGATGTAACCGGGAATATCCCTGTTCCTCTCGGAGGTCACCTGGCGCACCTCGCCCGACCTGAGGTCCTTCACGAAAACGTTCATTCGCCTCTCATGGGGCTGCAGGTAAGCGAGAAAATTCCCGCTCGGTGAAAGACGAACCGAGATCCTCTCCGGTTTGCGAAAGAAATCCTCCAATGGAATCTTCCCTGGCCGTTCCGCGCTCATGTGACTCCTCTCAAGGGAAATCCGCTCCGGCCCTATAAAAGCTGGTCGATCCAGCGATCCACTTTTGCCTCAAGAACGTCCAGGGGCAGGGCGCCGTCGGCGAGTATTACCGTGTGGAATTTCTTCAGGTCGAACTTCTTCCCCAGTTTCTTCTCCGCGCGGGCTCGCAACTCGGAGATCTTCAACTGCCCGACCTTGTAGGCGAGGGCCTGGCCGGGGATGGCGATGTATCGCTCCGCCTCGGAGACCGCGCGCGCCTCCTTGACCGCGCTATTTTCGTACATGTATGCGAGCACCCGCTCCCGGCTCCAGTCCTGGTCATGCAGCCCGGTGTCGACCACGAGACGGAGAGCGCGCCACAGCTCTGCCTGCAACGCCCCGAAATACTGGTAGGGGTCCCGATAGACGCCCAGTTCCTTGCCCAGCCCCTCGGAGTAAAGGCCCCAACCTTCGGAAAAGGCGGTGAACCCCCCGAACCGCCGGAACCTGGGAAGATCCTCGATTTCCCTCTGCAGGGAGATCTGGAAATGGTGTCCCGGTATCGCCTCGTGCAGGAACAACGACTCCATGGCCCATTTCGGCCGCGCCTTGATGTCGTAGGTATTGACGTAAAACACTCCCGGCCGGGAGCCGTCGGGGGTGGCGGCGCGGTACGATGCGCCCGATGCCGACCGCTCCCGGAACGGTTCGACCGCCCGGATCTCGTAATCGGCCTCCGGGAACCGATCGAACAGGTTCGCCGCGTTGCGATGGATCCTTTCCCGGAGTCCCCGGTAACCGGCAAGCAATTCCTCCTTATCATCGAAATAGAAATCGGGGTTCTCGTTGAGGAAGTCAAAAAAGGCGCGGAGGTCGCCGTCGAATTCCCCCTCCCCTTTCACCCTTTCCATCTCCCCGCGGATACGCTTCACCTCGGCGAGGCCGATTCGATGGATCTCTGCCGGCGAGAGATCGGTGGTGGTGCTTCTCCGCGCCAGGTACGCGTACCAGGCGCTGCCGCCCGGCAAAGCCTTCAACCCGACGCTGTCGCGGGTGCGGGGGAGGTAATCGTTTTGAATGAAATCGCGAAGTTTTTTATAGGCGGGAATGATCCGGTCGTGGATGGCGGCGGTGTATTTCTCCGTCAATTCCTTGCGAACAGCGGGACTCATCCCCTCCGGGAAGTTCTTGATCGGCT
>JAPUIV010000014.1 GCA_027296665.1 Acidobacteriota bacterium
GCGGGATGCGGTCACGTTGACCAGCATCCTCGTGCCATCGATTCCGGTAAGGGGGTAGCGGGAAAGCCGTTGTTCGCGACCCTGATTCGAGGCGGTTTCGAACAATCCCAAGCGCCGCAAAAGACCCAGAGGGAGAACCTCGGCGGCTGGCCGGCCCACCCCCTGGGCGCGCTCGAGGCCGTAGATTCGGGTCATCGCCTCGTTCCATGCCCGGATCTTCCCCTCCGGTCCGACCACCATGATGCCGATCTGGGAGCTTTCGAGAATTCCGTCGCTGTACTGCCGGAGACGGTCGATTTCCTGGATGCGATCGGCAAGTTCTCCGTGCAACCGGGCGCTCTCCAACGACCCGGCCATCTGTCCGCACAGGCTCACCAGAAGTTCCCGGTCCTCCCGGGGGACCGGCCCCCTCTCCCCCTTGCCCCTCAAGGCCAGGAGCGCCGTTACCTTGCCGCGAACCCGCATCGGCACCAGAAGCGTGAATTTCTTCCCGAACCGGGGGAAGTTACCTTCGAGAAAATCATCGCGCAGCAACTCCGCTTCCCAGGCCGAGCCGTCCCAGTCCATCTCGGTCGATCGGTCCTTGGACCGAACCGGCTGGAAACGGAAACCGGTCTCCAGCCGAACCAGGACAAGCAGCTCTTCAACCTCCAGGCTTTTTCTCACCCTATCGGTGAAGGCACCGACCAGGTCCGCAAGGTCATGGATGGAGCTCAGCTCCCGGGTGAACCCCTGCAGCTTCCTCCGCAGGTCGTATTTCGAGGAATAAAACATGTGATCTACCAGGGAGTTGGACAGATGCCGGACCGGGGCGACCAGGAGGACGGCCGTCACCGCCGCCATCAGGGTGCCCGCCCTTTCCGGGGCAACCAGGAAGGGGCCGAACAGGGCGGTCAGGGCAATCGACGCCGCCAGAAAAACCGCTATGACGAAAAAACTGAAGGAAAGGAAACGGATCCCTTTCTTGAGAAAGAATTCCAGTTCCACCACTCGGTAACTGGTGATCGCAGCCGCGAGAAATAACGGCAGGAGCACCATGGGGATCGCCGATAGTTCCCACAACCCGGCTACCGGAAATCCCAGGCCGCGGGGCACCAGGTACATGAGGATGAAGGGAAGAAGGGCGAGGGCGGAGCCGGATCCTACCCATCTGAGTTGATCCCGGCTCTGGGAGTCACTTACCTTCAGGTAGGAAAAGAGAAACCGGCCGCACGCCGCCAGAAGGAATGCCGCGACCAACAGGAGTTCCACCCGGTCCTTGATCCTCATCACGGCCAGGGGATCCGAAAAGCGCAGAACGAACCCGAATCCGACCAGAATCAGGTTCACAAGGAAAAGCAGAGTCGCGGGCAGGTAGATCGGATAAAGACGGCGCCGGCGCAGGGCGGTTCCCCCGGGAAATGTCAGGGCAAAATGGAAGACCAGGGCCGGGGTGAAGAGGCGGCCGATCAGATCTCCCCAGTACAGTAGCCAGTCGAACCAATCCGCCCTCCCGGTCGGAGAATAGACCAGAACCAAATACTGGCCGAGGCCCATGAACAAAAAGACCAGGGCGGCTGGTTCGGAGGGAAGCCTCAGGAAGACCACCATGCCGGCGAGGAGAAAGAACAGCCCCACCAGGGCAAGGTAGGAATAGATGGGGGGAGTCGCCGGAACGGACAAAACCGGGACGGAAAACTCCCGGGACTCACCCGCCCGGATCACGGAATAGACGGCAGGGCTTCCCGCCTCGATTTCCCACAGGATCTCCTGCAGGTCCACCATCCCCCCGATCGGCTTTCCTTCAACCGCGGCCAGGAGGTCTCCGGAACGGATTCCGGCCAGCCAGCCCGGGCCGTCCTTCTCGACCCCGCCGGCCACCGGCAGGGCACCGCTATCTTCCTTCCAGGAAATACCGTCGTGCGGCCGTTCCTGGACGATCTTGCGGCCGAAGCCGATCGAGCCGGTGACCAGGCACACCACACACAGGAGAAGCACCGCGAGGTTCCGCGTTCGCGGAGACCGATCATCGCGTTGGAGAAGAAGATTCATCCAGGGGCCCTCAGAACCTGATCTCGATCCCGCCGCTCAGGCGGGAATGGGCGAAGGTAGGGGTCAGGAAGTCCCCGGAAAGATCCGCATTCGATTGCTTGGTGGTCACGTCCTGGTAGGCCAGGACCACCTTCCACTCGGACCGGGAAAGGCTTTCCATGAACGCCAGCCGCTGGGCGACCAGAAGATTCAGTATCGCGTAGGAGTTGGTGGTTCCCCGGTCGGCCGCGGTCGTCCCCACCTGGTGGGATACCCGTTTGAATCCCACCTGGAATTCCGTTTGGGACCGGTTCAGAACCGTATGAAACCTGGTGATCACATACCGCATGGTACCGGCGTTGAGAGTGAGGAGCGGGGCGGTATCGGCGAGGTTCACCGCAAGTTGCCCCTCGGCCTCACCCAGGGTGGAACGGAACCGGCCCACCCCGTGCCGGAATCGCTTTTCCACTTCCAGCTCCAGTTCGCGAGTCTGGATTCCCCTTTGTCCTAGAAACGGTTGAGTTGCCTGAATTGCCGGAGACGAGAGGAAGTCATCCCCTTCATCGATCGACCCGGAAAACCCCGTGGCAGGATCGAACCGGGCGGACAGATCGAGGTGGAACTGATGGGGGAGGGGCTGGCTCAGCCCGACCAGGTACCCCATTTCAGTGCCGGAGGAATCGGCGGTCCCGACCTCGGTCGAAGGGGCCCCACGGGATGAAAT
>JAPUIV010000140.1 GCA_027296665.1 Acidobacteriota bacterium
CAGGAAGCATATCTGGGAGACGACTGTTCCCTCGGCGCCGACATCGCCCTGTTCCCAGGGGTGGTGATCGGCGATCGCTGCCGGCTCGGTGACCGGGTGGCGGTCCTGCCCGGTACGGTGGTTGGCGATGACGTGGAGATCGGCCCCGACGCCGTTCTCCACCCCCAGGTCACCGTCTACGCCCGGTCGCGCATCGGCCCCCGGGCGATCATCCACAGCGGCACGGTCATCGGCAGCGACGGGTTCGGATACGCCCAGGAAGCTGGGGTCTTCCACAAGATCCCCCAGGTGGGAAACGTCGTCATCGAAGAGGATGTGGAAATCGGCGCCAATGTCACCATCGACCGGGGCACCTTCGGCAGCACCATTGTGGGGCGGGGGACGAAAATTGATAACCTGGTGCAGATCGGTCACAATTGCCGTATCGGAGAGCATTGCGCCCTGGTGGCCCAGGTGGGCCTGAGCGGCAGCGTTCGGGTCGGCAACCGGGTTTCCCTGGCCGGCCAGGCGGGGGTCGTCGGTCACCTGGTGATCGGCGACGATGCCCGGATCGGCGCCCGGTCGGTGGTCACCGGCAACGTCGAACCGGGGGCCTATTTGCTCGGCCATCCGGCCACCCACCACACGGTCTGGAAACGGGCACAGGTCGCCTGGCGCCGGCTGCCGGAGATTCTCCGGCGGCTCCGGAACCTGGAAGGCGGCCGGATCCCCCCAGATAACCGGAAGGAGGAGTGATTTGCTGGATGTGAGTCGGATCCTGGAAGTGATCCCGCACCGTTATCCGTTCCTTCTGGTGGACCGAATCGTTGAACTGGAAGAAAACCTCCGGGCGGTCGGGATCAAGAACGTCTCGGCCAACGAGGCGTTCTTTCAGGGGCATTTCCCGGGCAACCCGATCATGCCGGGAGTCCTGATCCTGGAAGCGATGGCCCAGGTGGGTGCCATCCTGGTCCTTGCGTCGTCGCCCGACCGCAAGGGGCAAATCGTCTATTTCGCCGGCATCGACAAGGCCCGGTTCCGTAAACCGGTGGTTCCCGGCGATCAGATCGTTTTCCGGGTTGAGGTTTTAAGGCTGAAGACCCGCAGCTGCAAGATTCGCGGCGAGGCTTTCGTGGAGGATCGGCTGGTCGCGGAGGCGGAGATCCTGTCCACCATGGGGGACCGGCCGGCCCTTGTCGGCACGGGGAAATGACCATCCATCCGACCGCGGTGATCCACCAAGAAGCGGAGGTGGGCAAGGGGACTCGGATTGGTCCCTACGCGGTCATCGGCAACCGGGTCCGGCTTGGCGAGCAGTGCGAGATCGGCAGCCATGTGGTCGTCGATGGGGATACCCGCATCGGCGATCGGTGCCGGTTGTTCCCGTTCGTTTCGATCGGCATGGAACCCCAGGATCTGAAGTACCGGGGCGAGCCGACCCGCATCGAGATCGGCGACGGCAATAAGTTCCGAGAGTACGTCACGGTGCATCTCGGAACCGCCGGAGGCGGAGGAATCACCAAGGTCGGCAACGACAACCTGATCATGGCCTATTCCCACATCGCTCATGATTGTCAGGTGGGGAACTCCACCGTCCTGGCCAACGGCGCGACACTGGCCGGACACGTTCAGGTGGAGGATTTCGCCACCGTCGGGGCCTTTTCCGGTTTGCACCAGTTCTGCAGGGTGGGGCGCTACGCGTATATCGGCGGCTATTCCGTTGTCACCAAGGATGCCCTGCCTTACGTCCTGACGGTGGGAAACCGGGCGCGCATATTCGGCATCAACGTGATCGGGCTTCGCCGCAGGAATTTTTCCCCCGCCACCGTGAAGATCCTGCAGGATTCCTACCGTACCCTGTTCCAGAAAAAGATCCCTTTCCGCCGGGCCCTGGAGACGGTGGAAAGGAAGTACGGCCGGGAGGCAGACGTTGCCTATCTCCTGGAATTCATCCAAACCTCGAGCCGGGGCATTGCCCGCTGATCCCGCCCCGGTAAAGGTCGGGGTGATCGGCGTGGGACATCTCGGGTCCCGGCACGCGCGAATCTACTCCGAACTCCCTCGGGTGGACCTTCTCGGGGTTGTGGACATCGAGGCGGGCAGGGCGGAGCGGGTTGCCGCGGATCTGCGGGTCCCCGGGTGGTCCGATTGGCGGCGCCTGCCGGATACCGTGGAGGCGGTGAGCCTGGCGGTTCCCACCGCCCTGCACGGGCGTCTGGGAGTGGAGATCCTGGAATCGGGACTGGATCTCCTGGTGGAGAAACCGATCACCGCGACCCTGGAGGAGGCCGATCTTCTGGTGGAAACCGCCAGGCGGCACGGCCGGATCCTGATGGTCGGACATACGGAAAGGTTCAATCCGGCGGTGGAGGCCTTGCGTCGGGTAGTCTCCCGGCCGCGGTTCATCGAGACCGAGAGGATGGCGTCGTTTGCCCCTCGCAGCCTGGATATTGATGTGGTCCTCGATCTCATGATCCACGATCTGGATCTTCTCCTGATGCTTGCGGGTCCGGAGGTCGAGGAGATCCGGGCGATAGGAATCAACGCCTTCACCGACAAGGTGGACATCGCCAACGCCCGGATCCGGTTTGCTTCCGGATGTGTCGCCAATCTGACCGCCAGCCGCATTAGCCGCGAACGGGTGAGAAAGCTGCGGATCTTCCAGGACCGGAGCTATTTTTCGCTCGATTTCGCGGCGCAACAGGTGATCGGCTACCGCCTCCTGCCTGCCGATGGAGGGTTCCCCTCCGTGTCGCAGCAAACCCTCGAGGTGGAACCGGGGGAGCCCCTGAGGCGCCAGCTGGACCAGTTTGCCGAAGTGGTCCGCTCCCGGGAGACCGCGCCCTGTACCGGGGAGGATGGCAGCCGGGCCTTGCGGCTGGCTCACCGGATCCTCGAGGAAATGCAGGCATGACTTCGGTCCGCCCCGAGATCGGCGATTTCCTGGACCGGCATATTGCCGCCGGCGATTTCCCCGGCGCGGTCTTCCTGATCGCCGAGGATGACCGGATCGTCGCCGAAGGATGGAAGGGATTCGCGGTCCGGGAACCGGAATCGATTCCCATGCAACGCGATACCATCTTCGATCTCTCGTCGCTGACCAAACCGTTGGCCACGATGTTGCTGACCGCCCTCCTCGAGCAGGAAGGCCGGGTCCGACTCACCGACCGGGTTTGCGATCATCTTCCCGGATTCACCGGGGAGGATCGCCAAGGGATTCTCCTGGAGGATCTCCTTCTGCACCGGGCGGGGCTTCCCGCCTGGGTT
>JAPUIV010000141.1 GCA_027296665.1 Acidobacteriota bacterium
GAGATATCGGGCGGCTTGTAGGTGGCGCCAGCCAGGGAGGTCTCGCGGGTGTCCAGAGGCTCGTAAAGGATGACAATGGCATCAAAGTCGTGCCGATCGAAGCCCGCCCGTTTCAGATCGGAGGCGATCTCCTGGCTGAAATCGGGAAGATAACCCCACCGGGTTCTGGTATCGATGTATTCCTTTTCCTTGAGCCGGCGGCCGGGATACAGGACGATCGGATCCACGAACAGGCGCCGGCCGGACTCTCTCCAGAGAAAGGTCTCGAAAGACTCGATTTCCCTTTTCAGGATCCAGTCCCTTCCCAGGGCGGTCCGGTTCCCGGTTTGCCCATATACGAGGATTCCGAGCTTCTGCCTGAGGTATCCGTCACCGGATGGACGGCCATTCCTACCGAAGCCGATGCCGGTCATTCCGGTCACCACCAGCAAGGCTGACAGGAAACAATCGGTTCGGGAGGGCCTGCGCCAGGCCCCCGTTCCATTGCTGTACACGGTAGGTACCCCCTTGAAGAGCGAAGGTTGAGATTTCCTCTTATTTTAGCAGAAGAGAGCGGGTAAGGATAGGGCCGGATCTGTCAGCGGGCCGTCTGGAAGGTCTTCCTGCCGGGATTCCAGATCAGCCTGCCGCCCTGATCGTCCCACCAGGCCATCCATGCCTCCATCTGACCGGAGTTCTGACCCGGCGGAAGTTCCGGATTGAAGGGGAGATCGATGTGGACATAGGCGTTGAGATGCTGGTACCCCTCTTTTCGTGCCTGAGAGATTTCCGCGTTCGCCATGATATTCAACAGGATGGGGATCCCTTTGCGATTGCCAAGCTCCAGAATGGTCTCCGCGATTTCCATCCGGATGTAGTCATCCGTTTCGCGGCCGGCGGCCTGGATCAATGCGGAGGTCGATTCCGGCCGCCCGAGATCTCGGAGGGACCTGGCGGCCGCTTCCCGGACCCTGTCGTCCCCATCCTCCAGCATTCCTTCCAGCCGGGGCGCGGCATTTCCGATCCCCATGTGCCGGAGCCCGGCGATCGCCTGCAGGCGGACTTCCGGATCGGAATCCTCCAGCAGGCCGAGTATGGTCTCCTCGAGGTCCGGGCCGAGACCGGGCAGCTCTTCCGCCTGCCGGATCCCCATCAGTCTTTCGTTCCTCAGGTCGCTCCGGAGCAGGTGGAGGAGGTCGATGTTCTCCTCCTTCCGGAATAAGAAAGTTCCACCGAGAAAGGCAAGGAACAGGGTGGAGTACAAACCGACGTACAACAGGGCCCGGAAACGGCTGGTGGACCGGATGATGAAACGGATGATGCCGGCCAGCAAAAGTGCCGCACCGAAAATGACAACGATGGTCGGGCCCGCCGGCAGGTCGAACTGGTAGGCCCAGATCACCCCGATGAGACTTATTACGCTGCCGGAGACCCAGCCGATGGAGAGCCGGCCCCGCAAGGTTTTTGAAAACAGGATGGCGATGGTGGAAGGAACCACCAGGTAGGAAAAGACCAGAAGCACCCCGGCGATGGCCACCGAGCTAGTGATCACGAAACCGAACGAGATATAGAACAGGAAATCCCACCACCGGATATTCAGGCCCTGCGCTTCCGCGCCGGCGGGGTCGGTGGAGATCAGGAGGAATTGTTTGCGGAACAGGAAGTGAAAGAGGCCCACGAAGCCATATATGATGGCGGTCTTGAGGACGGTCCCCGGCTGGATCCAGAGGATGCTGCCGGTGAGGAGTTGCTTGACCTGCTCGGCCCCCCGGCCCAGGTTCACCGTCCCCAGGATGGTCGCCGCCGAGGCGACCGCGTAGATGATCCCGATGAGCGCCTCATGCGGCAGGCTTCTGTTGTGGCGCACGCGAGTCAGGGCAAACAGGGCGGCTCCCACGAAGGTGAACAACAGCGAGAAAATGTAAATGGCGAGGGAATCTTCCGGATTGCCAATTCCATACCCCAACAGCGCGGCGAACACCATCCCGAAGGCGGCAATCTGGGCCAGGGCCAGATCGACAAAGATCACCTTCCGGGAGATGACATGGAATCCCAGGTAGGCGTGAATGCCGGTCAGGATGAGACAGGCCAGGAAAGGAAGGATCATGGAGGAAAGGAGCCCGTTCATTCCTTATTCTCCGTTTCCGGAAACGGAGCCCAGAATCTGGCTCAGGATATGGTCGATGAGCTGGAAGTAATCGTCGACGCCTTCGACGGCTCCGACATCGATGGGGATCGTGACCACATTCGCCCCGGTCTTCTGCGAAATATATTCGGCCGGTTTCCGCCGGTAGAAGTTGGAAATGACCAGGGTCGAGATCCCCTCTCTGTTGACCTGTTCCACGACCCGATCCCGGTGCCGGGCCGCGGGAGCGATTCCGGGGAACTCCTCGATCTCGTTGATGATCCGCAGCCCGAATCGGTTGGCGAAATAGATCCAGGTCTTGTGGTAGGTGATGATCTTCTTTCCCCAGAGAGGCCGGGAACGGCCGAGCCAACCTCCCAGCCGGCCCATCAGGTTCTGTTCCTCGAGGTAATCGAACAGGGTGCCGTCGAGGCTGGCACGGTTGAGCTTGCCGCCCCCGACCGTCCGGACCAACTCCTGGCCGTACAGGGCGGCGTCCAGCCGGTCCAGAAACGATTGCCGGTTTTTCTCGTACTGCTCCGTTCCTTCCGGGTCCACCCTTTCGAGACCCTGCGAAATATTCCAGGCCAATCGCCTCGCGTTGACGGGATCCAGCCAGACATGGGGATTCCCGTAAGGGTGAATATCGCCCCATTCCCTGGACAGAATCGCCGGGACCTCCAGGGTCCGGATCCCTTCCGAGGCAATGACCCGGCCCGGCCGTCCCAGCTGGATCTTGGGGTTCCCGGCCCCGTCCACCACCTTCTGCGTCCAGAGTTCGAGCTGGAGGCCTATCTCGATGAACAGATCGGCGCGGCGTGCCGATTGCATGAGGGTGGGCTTCGGCTGGATGTAATGGGGATCCTGCAGGGGATTGGCCAGGCTGACTACCTGAACCCGGTCGCCGCCGATCTCCTCGGTTAACGACCGGAGGACACCTAGCGTTGTCACCACCCGAACCTGTTTCTCCCGGCTCCAGGCGAAGGTTTGAACGGCAATGAGAAGGGTAATTAGGACAGTCAGACGGGGAATGCGCATCGGTATAATCTCCTGGATTGGGTTTTTTATCGGTTCACCCAGTAGGGTTCCACCGGGTGGGAACCAAAGACGAAATTCACCTCCAGGGTACCGGTGCTGCGGCCGTCCAGTTGAGGAAGATCGCTCCGCACCGTTTCCCAGCCGAGCCGGAACCGGAGAAACTCCGAAGTGTAAAAGGAACTATACAGCGTCAGGGCTCTGGTATCGAGGCCGTCATCCTCCAGGCGATCGGAGAAGCCGTAGCGCAAGCCGGCATACCAGCGCGAGTTCATCTGGAACTGGGCGAAGGTGTAGTATCCGAACGGTGTCTGGTTTGAGCCGATGGCCTGTTCCATCGACGCGTAGAGCAATTCCCCTCCCAGGAGAAACGATCGCCATTCCCCCTGTTGCATCGGCTTCCACTTGAAGAGGAAATCGAATCCGCTGAGAAGGGTGCCCTGATTGCCGTTGAGATCGTTTTTTCCCAGATAGTTGCTGAGTCCGAACTCCAGATCGGCGGCGGCCCCAAATGTGTGAAACCACTTCAACCGGCTCATGTAGGCAAGATCTTCCCCCCTGTTCGCCTCACCCACCGGCAGGTCCCCGCCATCGAGAATCTGCAGGGTCCACTCCAGAACCGATTTCGATGTTGAGGGCAGGAAAAAGTCAGCCGAAACGCCGTTCTGGATGAACCCCTCCTCGCCGAGAAAGGTACGGAGCGGCAGGGGCCGTGTCGCCTGCGGCAGGTCGTGGGTGTGGAGCATGTTCAAACGTCCGAACGGAACCCGCATTCTGCCGAATTTGAGCTTCAACCCACCGGGGGCGGAGTGGAGAAACGGCAGACGCTTGAGAACGATGTATCCCTCCTCCACTTCTACCTCGAATTCGTTGGGGACCTCTGATTCCAGGGTAATGATTGCCACCCCGTCCGCGTACGGATCGATCGCCGCCCGGGCATCGAACTCCAGTTCCCGCAGATTGAACCGGTCATCCACCGGGTCACCATCCTGATTGAGGACCGTTTTGTTGTCGGTCCTTGCCAGGAAATTGCCGAACAGGGTGATCTGGGGATTGAAAATGTTCAACCGTTGTGTGGTGGTGGGGGAGGAGGGGAAATTCACCGGCACCGGAGCGGGCGTCAGGGCCGCTTCCGGACCGGTGACCGTTGTCACTTCCGGTATCCGCGCCTGTTCCAGTACGGTGAGCCTTTTCTCCAGATTCAGGATGATGAGGCGAAGCTTGTGCACTTCCTCCCGCAGGCTGGTACGGTCCTGCGCCACCTCCGCCTGCGGCTGGGATGATACCTGTCCGGCTATCGCGATGCCCGGCCCGCACTGGGCCAGGGCTCCCGTCGTCAGAAGAAATTTGGTCCGGTTCATCCTCATTCTCCAGTGAAAAAAAGACGGCTCGCTCCAAGGAGTTTCGACGTCGTCAGGAAAGTTGACTTCGGTCTACCTGGTTGCGGAATGCTCGAAAGGAATGGGCCGGAATCAGGACCAGGGGGGAGCGCGAATGCCGGAAGTGGTGTTCCAGGATTTCAGAAGCAGGCATGCTTGGCCGGGCAGGAGATGCTCTCCGGGATCGAAGGCATGATGGAATCGGATCGAGAGCGATAGAGTCGCGACCCGGGATCGGCTCAATAGACAGGATAGGCATTTTTCTCCGCCGAAGAGGAAACCGACGGGATGGCGATCATGTGGATCGGTTTCGATCCGGGGGTAGTTAATCTCGCTGGCCCGGGGCGACAGGAGGAACTGGCCGCTTGCCGGGGAAGTGATGAGATGGTGGTGAAGAAGGCGGTTGCCGGCACCACTCAAACAGGCACCCGCCAGGAGTAAGGCGGCTACCATTTGCTTGGTCCCAAATCGGGTCACCAGAAAACCCTCCAACCCTGATGGATCATTGTAAGGGTCGAGTGGGCCGGATGTCAAAGAGCCGCCTCATTTCCCGCCGATCCGGCCGAGAAGCCGCCGGAATTTTCGATGGTGCCGGATCGGCTCCAGGTCGGGTTCCCTGAGAATGCTGTCGGTGTTGCGAAAACCGGCTTCCACCGCTTTTTCCAACCACTGGATGGAGGGACGGACCCGGCCGGCAAGGGCGAAGACCCGGGCCAGGGCGTAGTAGGAGGCGTAGCTGCCTTCCTCCTTGACCCGGCGCTGGAATTCCTCGATCGGAGCAAAGCGGTCCTGCGCCAGGTAGAATTCCTTCCGGTTCCCGCGCTCGCCATGCAACCACAGAATCAGGATCCGGCCTTGCTGGTGCAGATCTTGAAACCGTTCCGAACGGGCGGCTCTTTCGAGGGTTTCCCGTGAGTTGGCGGCGAGTCCCAGATCAGCATAGGCTTTCCCCAGCAAAAGCAGGATGCCGGCGGGAACATCGGCCTCCCCCGATCCCCTTTCGAGAAGGGCAATTTCGGCTCCCCGTTTCCCCTGTTCCTTCAGGATGCGCGACAGGGAGATATAGGCGGGAAACAGGATCCGGTTGCGCAGATACCTGCCGGAGGTCGTGGGGGGGAAATCCTGGATGAGTTTCCGGAATTCCCGTTCCGCTTCGGTGATCTGATTCAATCGTAGATGACACTCGGAAATTCCGATATCCCGGAGAAGCCTGAAATAGGGAGGACCTTCCGGCAATTCCAGAACCTGGTAGGTCTTGAGGGCCCCCCGATACCTGCCAAGAGTGAGCAACATGGCGGCTCCATTCAACAGGATGAGATCCTTGCTTTCGGGGAACTTTTCCAGAAGTGCGGATTGTTGCCTGAAGGCGACCGCCTCCCGCCCGGCATTGTGAGTGGTCGCGGCTCGTGAAAGATGGAGGGGAAAACAGAAAGGAGAAGCCAGGATGGCCGATTCCACCATCTCGATCGATTCCTGAAATCTTTCCTGATGCTGGAGAGAATCGGAAAGTCCGGCGGAGGCCGCGCAATCTGTCGATTCCGTTTCCAGGATCGTCCGGAACACTTCTTCGGCTTCCTTCCACCGGCCCTGATGCAGAAGCGCCGACCCCAGGCTCAGGCGGGCGGCCCGGTTCGGTCCGGGGAGGGAGAGGGCGTCCCGGCTTCGCTTTTCGGCCGTCTGGAAATCAAGCTGAAGGGTCTCCACCAGCGCTCGGGCAAACTGGGTCTCGATTCGATCCGGTTCCAGGGCCAAGGCTTTGAGGGAAAATTCCCCGGCCCGGGACAGGGCGTTTATCTCATTCTCCCAGGAGAAACGGAGCCCGACGGCAAGGGTTGCCGCGAGACCCGCCAGGGCCAACGGATCGTCGGGATGCAGGACGAGGGTCTCCTCGAAGGCATTCCGGGCCTTCTCCACATCGGATGCTAGAAAGCGCAGCAGGAGTTCCCAGGGGCCTGTTCCTGCAGGCTCTTCCGCCGCCATGGAACAGGGGACCGGTTGCAGGCACAGGAATGCGGCCAGCCAAATCATGGTGGTGATTCGAATCAGGGTTCGCAATGGGGCCTTCCTTCCGGAGACGGGTGCGGTTGACATGTCCGGAAAGGAAACACTACCATGGCACTCTCCTCCCGGGAACCCCCGGCGCGGGGAGTCTTTTTCATCCTTTTTCCTGTCCGCGAAAACATCGAGGGAGGGTTTTTATGCCCAAGTGGGAATACAAGATCCTGAAATCCACGACCGTGGACGATGAAACCGAAAAACGAATGAATGGTTTGGGTCAGGAAGGCTGGGAACTTACCTTCTTCGATCTGAAAGGGAGCCCGCCACCCCTCCTTTTTTACATGATCTTCCGCCGTCCCCTCGGGGGTTGAGCCGATCATGGATCGATCCGGCCGTCCGGATTAAAACATTCGGATTTTGTTTTTCAGGATGAGGATTTCCAGGGCCGCCGAGGCTTTTCGGGAGATTCGCTGAAGTGAATTGAGGTCGATCTTTTCCAGCCCCTCCCCTTCATTGTCCCCGTATAACAGCACCGCCACCTTTCCCTGGATAGGAATCGGCAGGATCACTGCCACCCGGGGCAGGGAGGCCTTCAGATGGGAAAAGAATTCACGGTTGGCCGGAAGGGGCGCCACCGGTCCGAGATAATGGGTTTTCAGGCTCCGGAACGGGGAAAACATGGAAGGGGTATTCAGTGGAATCGACACTCCTTTGAGGCCCACCTCCCCGCCATCATCTCCGTTGGTCGACCAATGCCAGGTGAGGGCTTGATCTTTCTGAAGGATAAACAGGCCGGCCCGCCGTACCTTGGTTCGGGTGAAATCAAGTACGATCCTGGCTACCTCATCCCGGGATTCCGCATGAGCCAGCTTGTTCGCCGCCTCCTCCAGTAAATTCCCGCCGTCCGTTGTCGGCATCGGTTGCCTGGAATCGGTCTTCTCTTTTTTCGCGACAGGTTCCGGAAGTACGGCGGTTTTGCTCTCCGTCCTCCAGGCCTCGAGGTTGCTTGGCGGGGAGGAGGGAGGGACTGGTTTAGCCAGGGTTTCGGCGGGGCTGCGAACCTCCTCGTTGAGGAAGGGAGACTCCTCGGGTTCGTGGATCGGGCGCCCGTCCAGGCCGATCTCCGGGTGGGTAGAAGGTTTGGAATCGATCTCCATCTTCTTTGACTTCCCGATTGCCTCTTTCTCTTTTTTCTCCGAACTCTCTTTTTCCTTGGCCGTCAGCAGGTTCAACTCTCCGGTCAGGGCGATAAACCTGCGTTCCCGGGAAACCTTGTAGTACCGGTCCAGTGCCTCCAGGATCCGGATCTCGGGCGCCACCCAGGGGTGAACCCGCAGTTCGGTGAGAAAGGAAACCTCATCCTGGACCAGAAGATCGTTGGGTGCCATCATCGCCAGATGAAGGGATTTTTCTTCCACGCGGAACGGTACCACCTTGTAGGTCGCCGCCAGATTGGGCGGGACCAGGCCCAGGACATCCGCGGGAATATCCTGGAGATGCTGGAAAGTGGCGTAAGGGACGCCAAGGATCTCCGATAAGGCCTCTCCCAGCTTTTTTTCGGTGATGAGACCGAGTTCGACGAGAGTCGTCCCGATGCGGCCCCCGAAAACGAGTTGGCCCCGGAAGGCGTTTTCAAGCTGCTCCTCGGTGATCTCCCCCTTACTAATAAGATACGACCCGAGCCTGGTCAATTGCTTGTCCTCCGCGCCCATCTGGGTTGGGGCCGGTTTTGATTAACGTGGGTGAAGATATGGGTTTTTTTTAAGATAGTCAAACCAAATTGAAATCTAGTATTTCAATATTGAAATTTCATATATATGAAACATAAATTTTCAATTGATATATTAATATTTATAAATATATTTTACAGTGAAGCACCCCCACTTAGGAAGGAACTGAGAGGCAGCAATGGCCCGAGATCTGGACAAGGAGAGACCAGGGAAACCGATCCGGAACCTGTTTCTGGTCACAGGCATCGGTGCCGCGGCTATCCTATTCTTCCCCCGGTCCTGCGCCCAGGAGCCTGGATTTCCCCTGGGAATCGGCGTCGGGACCAAGATCGCTGCCGCTTCGCCGAGGGAGGCGATTCCGGAGCGTTCTCCGGAAAAAACAGATTCCAGCATTATCGAGTCTCCCTTTCCCGGGGAATCATTCGACCCGGGTGAAGAACGAACCACTCCCCGAACCTTCAAGCCGGCGCGGACACCTACGCGGCCTTACGGGAGGGTCGCCAAGGCCTCTCATCAGATTCCGACCCGGGCAGACCGCACCTCTTTC
Source organism: Acidobacteriota bacterium (assembly GCA_027296665.1). GTDB lineage: Bacteria > Acidobacteriota > Polarisedimenticolia > JAPUIV01 > JAPUIV01 > JAPUIV01. The sequence goes on from JAPUIV010000141.1 coordinate 8,794, forward strand.
GCAGAGAAGAGGAGAAACCGATCCGTCAGGGAGAATTTGCCGTGCTCCTCCTCGAAACAATGAGAATTCCGAGGCCCCGGGGCGGTTGGGAGCCCAGGGTGGCAGCCTGC
>JAPUIV010000142.1 GCA_027296665.1 Acidobacteriota bacterium
GTGCCGTGCAGTCGAAGGGAGGGAGAACGCCGGGGAAGTCGTCCTGGTCAACCAGGCCCCGATCGGCAGAACCCCGAAGTCGAATCCGGCAACTTACTCGAAGGCGTTCACCGGCATCCGCCGCCATTTCGCCTCCCTTCCGGCCGCGCGGCGGGCCGGATACCGGCCGGGGTATTTTTCCTTCAACGTGCCGGGAGGAAGATGTGGGACCTGTGAGGGGAGCGGCCATGAAAAGGTGGAGATGCAATTTCTCGCCGACGTTTACGTTCGTTGCCAGGATTGTGACGGGCGCCGGTTCGGGCCCGAAGTGCTCCAGATCCTGGATCGGGGCCGCTCGATCGCCGATGTCCTGCGCATGACCGTGGAGGAGGCGATCCGGTTCTTCGGCATCTCCTCGCCGATCTCGAGAACGCTCGGCCCGCTACGGGCGGTCGGCCTGGGGTATCTGAGGCTGGGGCAACCGATGAACACCATGGCCGGAGGCGAGGCCCAGCGCCTGAAGCTGGCGCGCCGTCTCGATCCCGAGAAGAAGGGAGATTGCCTCTTCCTTCTCGACGAGCCGACCACCGGCCTGCATTTCGAGGATATCCGCCGCCTCCTGGCCGCGATCGATTCGCTCCTGAAGGCCGGCCATTCCGTTGTGGTGATCGAGCACAACCTCGATGTCATCAAGATGGCCGACCATGTCATCGATCTGGGTCCCGAGGGAGGGGAAGAGGGCGGCCGGATCGTCGCGGTCGGCCCGCCGGAGGCGATTGCCGCGAATCTGGATTCCCATACGGGGAGGTTTCTGCGCACGGTTCTCCGGCCGGCCGGCCGGATCTCTCCACCGGCAGAAGTTCCGCGGCGTCCGGGTGGCGAAGAGGATGGCGAGGTGATCCGGATCCGGGGGGCCCGGGAGCACAATCTCAAGAACCTGGAGGTGCGGATCCCGCGCGAGCGGTTCATCGTTCTCACCGGGCTGAGCGGTTCGGGAAAATCGACCCTGGCATTCGATATCCTCTATTCGGAGGGACAGAGGCGTTACCTGGAGAGTCTCACCGCCTATGCCCGCCAGTTTCTCAAACCGCTGCACCGTCCCGACATCGACGGGTTGGATGGGGTGCCGCCGGTCATCGCCATCGAGCAGAGAACCTCGCGGGGCGGAAAGAAATCCACCGTCGCCACTCTCACCGAGATCTATCCCTATCTTCGCCTGCTATTCGCCAAGCTGGGAACCCAGCACTGCCCGGCCTGCGCGTTGCCGATCGGAGCCTGGACCTCGCGGCGGATCGTGGGAGATATCGAGCGGGTCTTCTACGGGAAGGCGGTTCGCATCTTCGCGCCGGTGGTCATGGGAAGGAAAGGGTTTCACCGGGAGATCTTCGCCCGCATCCAGAAGGAACGGTTCCCCCGCGTCCGTGTCGACGGCCGGGTGGTCCGGTCGGACCCCGCTCCGTCCCTCGATCGGTACAGGGAACACGACATCGAGATCCTGATCGATACGGTACGCGTGACCAAGGTTCACGGGAGCCGGCTGCGGGAGAGCCTCAAATCGGGACTGCGGCTCGGCAACCGGGCGGTCCTGGTCGGTCCGGTCGGCACGGCGGAGCGTCTCTACAGCCTCACGCGCATGTGTCCCCGCTGCGGCATCGGGTTTCCGGAACTGGATCCGCGCCTCTTCTCCTTCCATCATCGCCAGGGGATCTGTTCCGGATGCCGGGGCAGCGGGGTCGACGAGAACGCCGATCTCCGCGCTTGCCCGGAATGCCGTGGGGCCCGCCTGCGGCCCGAGGCATTGGCAGTGCGTTTCCGGGGACGGGGCATCGCCGATATCGCCGCCCTGCCGGTCGAGGGGGCCAAACGGTTTTTCCAGGCAATCGAGTTCACCCCGCGCGAGTCGATGGTCGGCGGGGAGATCGTTCAGGAGATCGAAAACCGGCTGGATTTCCTGGAGGAGGTGGGGCTGGCTTACCTGGGCCTCGATCGGCCGGCCCCGACCCTTTCCGGCGGGGAAGCGCAGAGGTTGCGATTGGCGGCCCAGCTCGGCTCGAACCTGCGGGGGGTCTGCTACATTCTCGATGAACCGACCATCGGTTTGCATCCCAGTGACAACGACAAGCTTCTGAAGACCCTGCGGAGGTTGAAGAAACGCGGCAATACCATCCTGGTTGTCGAGCATGACGAGGCCACCATCCGGGCCGCCGATCACATCATCGATCTCGGGCCGGGAGGGGGACTGGAGGGGGGAGAGATCGTGGCCCAGGGAGAGTTGAGCGCGATCCTGAACAACCCGGCCTCGATCACCGGCGTCTGGCTCCGCGAGGGTGCCGGCCGCAACGGCCTCCGCGCGAGCCGGGTGGGGAGGGGCCACAAGATGCTGAGAATCCTGGGCGCCCGGCACAACAATCTTCGCGGTATCGATGTGGGGATTCCCCTCCGGGCCCTGACCTGCGTGACCGGAGTGTCGGGGTCGGGAAAAAGTTCGCTGGTGCAGGAGATCCTGTACCGCGCCTTGCAAAAGAAACTGACCGGAGAGGGGGCGGTTCCGGGCAGGCATCGCCGCTTGCTGGGCTGGAGAGATCTGGACCGGGTGGTGGAAGTGGATCAATCGCCAATCGGCAGGACATCGCGGTCGGTGCCGGCCTCCTACATCGGTTTCCTGGGACCGATCCGGGCCCTGTTCGCCCTGGTTCCCGAGGCGCGGGCCCGCGGCTTCACACCCTCCCGGTTCTCCTTCAATGTTCCCGGCGGGCGTTGCGAGGCGTGCGCCGGCCAGGGCAAGACACGGATCGTCATGAACTTCCTGCCCGATTGTTTTGTCGATTGCGACGCATGCGGCGGGAGCCGCTTTCACGACGATACCCTGGAGATCCTGTACCGCGGCAAGACGATTGCCGGGATTCTCGGCATGACGGTACGGGAGGCATCGTCGTTTTTCTCCGTGGTCCCCCGGGTCCGAAACCTGGTGGCGATGCTGGAGGAGATCGGACTCGGCTACCTGCGCCTGGGCCAGCCGAGCAATACCCTGTCGGGAGGGGAGGCACAGAGGATCAAGCTGGTTGCCGAGCTGGGTCAATCTCGAGACGGGCGCACCCTGTACATCCTGGATGAGCCGACCACCGGGCTCCACCCCGCCGACATCGACAAGCTGTTGGGGATCCTCCACCGCCTGATCGACCGGGGCGACACGGTGATCGTCATCGAACACAATCTCGAGGTGATCCGCCATGCCGATTTCGTCGTTGATCTCGGCCCCGGGGCGGGAGAGGAGGGCGGCCGTCTCCTGGCCGCGGCGCCGCCGGCGGCCCTCCTGAAGGTGAAGAACTCACGAACCGCGCAGTACCTGCGCCGGCACCTGGATCGCTTCAGGCCATCGGTAAAGCTCGCGACCGGTTGATGGCAGCGGCGACCTCCAGGGTGATAGAATTCCCTGTGCTTTTCTTCGGGCCGCCGGCCCGGGCCGTCTCGCATTCCGGTGGGTCTGGGTCGCTGATGTAGGAAAGCGTCGTCACCCACCCTCTGAGGGATCTGCAGGTCATGTCGAAACATTCCCTCATATCTGTCATAATTCCGACATTTAACAATTGTCCGATCTTGAGAAAAGTGTTGCAATCCCTGCTTCTTCAGCAGAAGGTTGGCAAAGATTTCGAAGTTATCGTTCTGGACGACGGTTCCGAGGACGATACCGGACGGATGGTGGAGGAAATCGCGGCCGGCTCGAACGTTCCGATCCGCTACGAATGGCAAAGGAATCGCGGCGTATCGGCGGCGAGAAACCGGGCGTTGACTCTGGCGGAGGGGAAGTATTCCCTTCTCCTGGGAGACGACATCATCCCCGCCCCCGATTTGATCTGGCGCCATCTTTCTACCCATGAAAGGTATCACCACGGTCGAAATGTCGTGATCGGGCGGGTGACCTGGCCCGACGAA